>JAFUFG010000069.1 GCA_017470045.1 Bacilli bacterium
ACAAGAAATGGAAACATCTAACCAGAAAGATGAAATGGATTAAAAAGCTAAGAAAACAAACAATGTTTGATCGAAGAGATTTTTATATGGTGTTATTAGTAATTCCAATTGTATTTATTCCATTTACAATGAAAAACTATATTAGAGAATTTGGATATAAAGACATAGAATTTGAAATAAAAGTAAACTACCCATATGAGACCGTAAATTATATC
Source organism: Bacilli bacterium (assembly GCA_017470045.1). The sequence goes on from JAFUFG010000069.1 coordinate 216, forward strand.
AAAGAAAATATTCCTGATTACAAAAACATAAAAATTCATAATAGTTTCAATTTTGGATCTTATTTAGAGTTTTATGATATTCCTGTATTCATTGATTCTAGAGCAGAAGTATATATGAAAGAATACAATGGAGGGAAAGATATCATTAATGATTATTTAAAATCGAAAAGATTCAAAACTTATAAAATGTATTTTAATTCTTATGGATTTGATTATGCACTAGTAGATAAAGGAGACGATATCTACAAATTATTAACAGATGATGAAGAATTTGAATTAATATTCCAAGAAAGTTATTATGCATTCTTTAAGAAAATCACGAAAGAGGACTAATTCAGTCCTTTTTTTGTTAAAGAAATAAAATTCGTGGTATACTAAAAAAGAAAGGATGGGTAAGATGAAGAAAAACGCATGGAAAAAATATTCTGAAGAAGATTTAAAAGAATTAAACCGTATTTGTGATGATTACAAAGAATATATCACAGTATCAAAAACAGAAAGAGAAGCAACAAAAGAGATTATTAGACGTGCAAAAGCAAGAGGATATCGTGATTTAGAAGATTATATTAAAGAAGGAAAAGCAATCCTTCCTGGAGAGAAAATCTATGTTAATAACAATGGAAAAGCAGTAGCTTTATTCTTAATTGGAGACGAAGATATTACAAATGGTATGAATATCTTAGGAGCTCACATTGATTCTCCACGACTAGATTTAAAAGCAAATCCATTATATGATGAGAAAGGTTTTGCATATTTTGATACACATTATTATGGTGGAATTAAGAAGTATCAATGGGTAACTCTTCCATTAGCTCTACACGGAGTAGTTGCAAAAAAAGACGGAAGTGTAGTTGATATCGTAGTAGGAGAAGATCCAAAAGATCCAGTAGTAGGTATTACAGATTTATTACCACACTTAGGACAAAAACAAATGGAAAAGCCTGCTGCAAAAGTAGTAGAGGGAGAAAATTTAGATATCTTAATTGGTAGTAGACCATTAAAAGATGATAAAGACGAAGATAAAGTAAAAGAATATATCTTAGAAATCTTGAAAGAAAAATACAATATTGAAGAAGATGATTTCTTATCTGCAGAAATTGAAGTAGTACCAGCTGGAGCTGCAAGAGACTTTGGACTAGATAAGAGTATGATTATGGCTTATGGTCAAGATGATTCTGTATGTGCCTATACTTCTCTAGAAGCATTCTTGGAATTTAATGAAGTAAAAAGAACAGCTTCTTGTATCTTAGTCGATAAAGAAGAAATTGGTAGTGTAGGAGCAACTGGTATGGAATCACACTTCTATGATAATGCAATCGCAGAAATATGTGCCTTAATGGGAAATGATTCACCACTTGCTGTACGCAGAGTATTAAAGAACTCTAGAATGTTATCAAGTGATGTAAATGCAGCATACGATCCTTTATACAAAGAAGTAATGGATGAAAGAAACGCAACATTCTTTGGAAAAGGAGTTGGATTCTGTAAGTTTACTGGTTCCCGCGGAAAGAGTGGTAGCAATGATGCAAATGCTGAATATATTGCTAAAATTCGTAAAGTATTAGACGATGCTAAAGTAGACTTCCAAATCTCAGAACTAGGTAAAGTAGATATCGGTGGAGGAGGAACAATCGCCTATATCTTAGCAAACTATAACGTAGACGTAATCGATTGTGGAGTAGGAGTACTAAGTATGCATGCTCCATGGGAAGTAACGTCAAAATCAGATATTTATGAAGCATATAAATGTTACATAGCATTCTTAAAAAATATGAGATAACTAGCGTTATCTCTTTTTTTATGGTATAATATACAGCCGTCAGGTGAGGTATATGGTTAAAAAATTAGAAATTGGTAACTTAAATCCATTTAAACGTTTTTTTGCATTCGATTTAAATACCAATAGTAAAATCTATCGTCAAGACGGAATCCTTTATAAAGTACCTAGAAGATTTACAGAAGATCTAGATTTTGTATTAGAAAATTTAAAGAAAAAGAAAATGAATCATGTAGTACAAGTAAAAGATATCTATACAAAAAATAACAAAAACTATGCTTATTCCATGAGATATTATAGTGGCTATAAAAGTATTCGTAGATTTCGAAATAGAGATACAAAATTAAAATTAGAAGACTGCAAAAAGATAATAAAAACATTCCGTGACTTAGGTTCTCGTAATATGATTTATTATGATTTTCACAAAGGAAATGTTTTATTAAGAGAAGATACCAATAATATTGTTATTTGTGATCTAGATGGACTAGAAAAATGTAGAAGAAAAGAGGATAAGAAAAAACAATTATCCGATGCTGTATGCCTATGTGCTGCTTATATCTATAATGTAGATTTCCCAGAAATGAAAGCCTATATCAAATCAAAAAGAAGAGTAGATGACAAAGGGATTATACTAAGTTGTTATGAAACAGTTGGAACAAAAGATTTCTTCAAGAATGTAGAACGCTTAAGTCAAATTGATCCTCAAGATGTACAATATAGTAAGCGAAGAATAAGACAAGATGCGAAAGAAGAATACAAAGATCATTTCGATTATTATCGTAAATTTTAAAAAAATTGTTATAATAATACATACGAGGTGTATTTTTATGAAAAAATATATAAACATAATTGCCATAGTTCTATGGTTTACTTTATTAAAGAACACAGATGCTTATTACTTACCATATGTTGTAATAGGCTTATTGGGTTCTTTTTCTTATTTCTTAAAAGAAGAAAAAGAAATTGGTAATTTAGAAAAAGTATTTACGATTCTTTATTCTGGAATGATTTATTTTGCAAATTATTCACTCTTTTGGAATAATCATTTAACGAATCCTTCCGTTGTATTAAATTTATTATTTGGAATAGGTAAGAGTATTCTATTCTGGTATTCCGCTTATCTAATTATTAGTAATCTATTAGTATTCTTATTCCAATTACTAGAAAATAAAAAAGAAAAGAAAATAAAAGTAGAAACAAATACGAATAGTAGAGTATTTTCTCACTCTCTAATTCTTTTAACAATATTAGATTTATTCTTCTTAATATTCGCTAAATACCCTGGAAATATCTCTCCAGATAGTATTAATCAAATAGAACAAATAAAAAGTGGAATTTTTACGAATCATCATCCATATTTTCATACAATATTAATTGAGTTCTTTATGCATATTACCAGAAATATTAATACTGGACTATTTATTTATAATGTTTTCCAAATGATTTATTTAAATGCTTGTATTTCTTATGCAGTAACATCATTATATGAATTAAAAGTATCGGATAAAGTAAGAAAATGGGTATTCTTTTGGTATTTATGTATGCCATTTAATATTTTATTTAGTTTTACAATTTGGAAAGATATTATTTTTGCAGGAAGTTTATTATTACTAGTAACAACACTATATAAGATATTAAAACAAAAAGAAAAATTAACAGATTATTTCTTATTCGCCTACAGTGCATTATTAGTATGTATATTCCGAAATAATGGATTAATTGCTTTCACATTAGGTACAATATTATTTATCATTCTTTATAAGAAGCAATTCTTAAAAGTAACGATTACATCAATTGGTATTATTCTATTGTCTTTTCTTCTAACACATCCATTATTAAATGTACTAGGAATAGAAAAAGGAAATGTAGTAGAATCATTATCCGTTCCAATTAATCAGATATCACGTGTAATTGTAGATTCGAATCTAACAGAATCCGAAGATAAATTACTAAGTGAAATAGTCGATACAAGTAGAGTAAAAGAAGAATACTTACCATATATATCCGATCCAGTAAAAAATCTAATTCGCGAAAAAGACAATATAACTTATTTTGAAAATCATAAAAAAGCATATTTAAAGTTATATTTAAAATTAATGATAAAACACCCAATCGAGTATATAAATGCCTATATCGATCTAACAAAAGGTTATTATAATAGTGGATATCAATATTGGGTATGGTATGGAAATGTTTATGAAAATAATTTTGGAATTGAAAGAAGTGAAAAACTACATATTGTAAGTTTAGGACTAAGTGCTTATTGTTTCTTATTTGAAAATATTTCAATCTTACAAGTCTTTCTTTCAATTGGATTATATACATGGATAGGATTATTCTTATTATTCTATAACCTAAAGAAAAAGAGAAAAGAAGAACTTACGTTATTATTCATTCCATTCGCAGTATTAGTAACATTGTTAATCGCAACACCAGTATATTCGGAATTCCGTTACGCATATCCGTATATTCTAACTTTACCATTCATCTTAGCAGTATCTTTTCATAAAACAAAAGAAAAAGCATAAGATGAACTAGGTGATGATCTTGAAAAATAAATATGGATTTCTATTATTTGTATCCGTAATTCTATTATCATTTATTGGACTAGCAATGATTTATTCCGCA
>JAFUFG010000070.1 GCA_017470045.1 Bacilli bacterium
AGTACCAGTAGGAGAAGATCAAAGACAACATATCGAAAAGACAAGAGACTTTGGAGAAAGATTCAATAATATCTATGGAAAGACATTTAAATTACCAGAATATCAAATTCCAAAGATTGGGGCAAAAGTAAAGAATCTACAAGACCCAAGTAATAAGATGAGTAAATCTGCTCCAAAAGATGATAAAGGAACGATTTTCATGTTTGATGATATAGAATTAACGAGAAAGAAAATTATGTCTTCTTGTACCGATAGTGAAGGAAAAGTCTATTACGATGAAGAGAATAAACCAGGAGTATCGAATTTAATATCTCTAATCTGTGTTGTAGATAATATGACGATAGAAGAAGCAAATGAAAAATACAAAGACTATAGTTATAAAGACTTTAAAATAGAAGTTGCAGATTCTGTTTGTAAGTTTATCAAAGAAGTACAAGATAAATTCTACCAATATCGTAATGATGAAGACTATTTAAAAGAAGTATTAAGAAAAGGTGCTGAAAAAGCTAGAACTCAAGCATCAAAAAAGATGATAGAAGTAAGAAAAAAAGTTGGTTTATACCTATAAGAGAAAGAATGGGATACCATTCTTTTTTTATGCTATAATAAAAGAGTAAAAGATAACGATATAAGATAAGAATAAGGAGGTTTATATGAAATCAGTAAAAAGAATTCTTTGTATCGTAATAATTATCTTATTATGTATTTCATGGATAGTACTAGTAGAAAGTGCAGAAGTAAGGACTATTAAAAGTGAAAAGCAACTGTACGGATTCTATGAACAGAATAACTATGCACCAATGTCATTACTTAAGAAAACACTATTACTACCATTTAGTATCTTCTATAATGATAATTATATATATACTTACGAAACGAATGGAACTCGTTGGAATGCAGTAGACGAAATAAAGAGTAATTCCATTGATGCAGTAGAAGATGTGGAAACAACCAGCTCAAAAGACTATTCGGAAACTAATATCCAAGTAGAAGGAGTAGATGAAGCAGATATCTTAAAAACAGATGGAGACTATATCTATTCCATATCAGATGATTTAGTAGTAATTACGAATGTTAAGAATCCTGATGATATAAGAATCGAATCATTAATTAAAAATCAAAATTATATTCCAAATGACTTATTACTATATAAAGATATGCTAGTAGTAATCTCATCAGATAGAAAGAATTATTATGATCAAAATACATTAGTTAGTATTTATAATATAAAAGATAAAAAGAATACAGAATTGGTAAAAAGTCTTGAATTAAAAGAACCATACTATACTAGTAGATGTATTGATGGACAATTATACATATTCTCAAAAGGTTATTTAAGAGAAGATGATAATAAAGTAGAAAGAACTTATATAGAAGATAAGATTTCAAAAGAGATAAAGTTAAGTGATATTAAGTATTTAAAGAATGAACCAAGTACAATTCAGACCCTTATTGCAGAAGTAGATTTAAATAAAGTAAAAGATGTTACAGTAAAATCTTATTTAATGGATATTTCAAATGCATATGTATCAAAGAACAATATCTATTTATTAGATACAGACTATGGTACGGATAAGATCAAGATTAGTTCTCTATTCTCTTGGAAGGGAGTAATCGGATTTTTTGAATCAATAGATAATGATTATGAAGAAGAAACAAAGATTTATAAATTTGAAATGAATAAGAAGAAGGGAATCTCTTTAAAGAATACAACTAAAGTAAAAGGTTCTATTATTAATCAATATTCTTTAGATGAAAAAGATGAGAACCTACGTATTGCATTAGAAACAGATGATGGAACTAGAATTTCGATTTTAGATAAGAATCTAAAACTATTAGGAGAAACAGAAAAAGTAGCTCCTGGAGAAAGAATGTATGCATCTAGATTCATTGGAAATAAAGCATACTTAGTAACTTATCAAAATACAGATCCACTATTCGTTGTTGAATTATCCAACATTCGACATCCAAAAGTAATGGGAGAATTAAAAATACCAGGATATAGTACTTATCTACATCCTTATGATGAAAATCATCTAATTGGAATTGGTATGGATTCGAAAGAAACAATCATTCGAGATGAAGACGGAAGAGTAATTAATAATTGGGCAAATATTACAGGTATGAAGATGTGTTTATTCGATGTATCCGATATTAATAACCCAAAAGAATTATCAAAGACAACGATAGGAGATAGCAGAACATACTCTGCAGTATTAACAAATCCAAAAGCATTATTATTCTCAAAAGAGAAAAATTTACTAGCAATACCAGTAAACAACTATAAAGACGAAATTGATACAGAGGATGAGGAAGACGATTATTGGAGTTCTATTATTTCAGAAGGATATTTCGTTTATAATGTAAACTTAGAAGATGGATTTAACTTAAAAGGTGTTATCAATCATGAAAAGGTAAAAACAAGATATTATTACTATCAAGATTCAAAACTATTAAGAGGATTGTATATTGACGATAATCTATTTACTGTATCAGAAAGTGCAATTAAGGTAAATAAACTAAAAGATTTAACAGAAATCGGAAAAATTGAATTAATAGAAGGAGAAAAAGACTATGACAAAGAATAAAGAACAAAGAGTAGTATCTCATATTGTATCCTTAGTATTAGGAATTATATCAATTGTAACTACCTTATTTTGGTATATTTCTCTACCATCAGGAATTACTGCTATTGTATTAGGAGCAAAATCTTATAAAAAAGATGGTAAAATTTTAGGTTTAGCAGGATTAATTACAGGGATTGTAGGAATAGTAATTTGTTTATTAATCTATCTTTCTCTATTTATCATTCTTTTATTACAAAATGGAACATTTTAAGTAGATGTCAAATAAGTCCCAAATTGGGACTTTTTGTTTGGAAAAAAGATTAGATATCTTATAATAGAAGTAAGGTGATATTATGAAAAAGAATAATGCAGTTACAACAACAATAATTGTAACAATCATAACAATTGTCCTATTTGGAGGAGGAATAGTCTTTATCGCAAACTCTTTAGGAGATGGATTCGAGAGTAATTACGATAGAGAAAATAAAGAACTATTCTCAGAATTATCTTTTGAAATACCAGAAGGATTTAAGGAAGATGATTATAGTACAATGAAATTTGTATCTTATGATAATAATAGTGTTTATTTTAACTTAGATATCACAGCAAGAGAAAAGAGTTATTATAAAACAGCTGAAGAATTTTTAAAAGACGAAGTATACTTCTCTTTAGATGATGAAGTAGGAGAATTAAAAGAAGAAGAGATTAATGGAATTAAAATGGTTACTTTAGAAGCTAAGAAAAAATATGGAGATGAGTACTACTATTCCATGGAGTCTAGTAATTACATTTATTTCTTTAAATTTAATATTAGAGATTATGAAGATGGAGATCGAGAAGATATTGATTCTAATCCATGTCTAACTGCTAAAAATAAAATATTGTATTCGATTAAATTAAAATAAAAAGCACAATAGTGCTTTTTTGTTTACATCAAATAATGAGATTGTTAGTGACACTTAACAAAATAATGATATAATGAAGATAATAGAGGTGAAAATATGAAATATAAAAAAGTTGTAGTTGCAGGTGGCGGAGTATTAGGAAGTCAAATCGCTTTCCAATCTGCATATTGTGGTTTTGATGTAACAATCTGGTTACGTAGTGAAGAGAGTAAAACACGTACTCAACCAAAATTAGACACATTAAAAAAGTCATATGAAGATGCATTAAAATTAATGAATTCTGATCAAGGAAAAATCGATAACAATTGGTGCAGAGGACTTGCTGATCGCGATGACTTTGATTTTGAAAAATGCTTAGAAAAAGTAGAAGTTGCTTATAACAGTATCAAATTAGAAGTAGATATGGCAAAAGCAGTAGAAGATGCAGATTTAGTGATTGAATCAATGGCAGAAAATGAAAAAGATAAAATTGCATTCTATCAAAAACTTGCTCCAGTATTACCAGAAAAGACAGTAGTAGTTACCAATTCATCTACTTTATTACCATCAACATTCGCAAAATATACAGGAAGAGGAAATATGTATTTATCTCTACATTTTGCAAATAATATTTGGAAACAAAATACTGCAGAAGTTATGGCACATGATGGAACAGAAGAAAAATACTTCAAAGAAATTATGGAATTCGCAAATGATATTCGAATGGTTGCATTACCAGTTAATAAAGAAAAGAACGGCTATTTATTAAACTCTATGTTAGTACCATTCTTATTAAGTGCATTTGACCTTATGGCAAATGGAGTATCTGATCCTGAAAGCATCGATAAAGCATGGGTATTAGGTACAGGAGCACCAAAAGGACCATTCCAAATTATGGATATAGTAGGTTTAACTACTGTAAAAAATATTGTAGAACAATACCAAAAAGTTCCTGGATTATTTAGTCCATTATTAAAGAAGATGTTATTACCTTATAACTTTAAAGGTATGTTACAAATTCTAAATCAATATATAGATGAAGGAAAACTAGGAAAATCTACCAAAGAAGGATTCTATAAATATAATGATTAATAAGAACTTGTCGATTAAGACAAGTTTTTTTATAATGAAGATATAATAGGAGGAACTATGAAAGAAAAACTATGGAAAATATTAGATCAAAATCTCTATGGACTAATTCTAAAAATTGTCGGAATTGGATACCAATTCATTGGAATATTCTTAATGTTTCAAAAAGACTATCCCATAAAGAATGCAATATTTGGTATGTGTATGGGTCTTATTTTCATCGGATTAGGAGAAATTATTAATTTATTAGACCAATATGTTTCTTCCTTGAGAAAGAAATAAGAATATGATAGGATAAGTTCAAAGAAAGGACGTGTATTATGAAACTAACGAAAGGAAAGATTATTCTACTAATAATCGTTGTATATTTCGCAATATTCGCAGTAATTAATATTAATAAAGAAAAAGATACAAATAAAGAAATATTAGACAAAGTAGTAATCGTAGAAAATGGAGAATTAAAAAAAGAAAATGAAGGTAAAATAGTCGTAGTATCCGGAAAGATTGGATATGATAATTTAGTTTCTTTCATGGAATTAGATGAAAATTTTGGAACAATCAAAATTAAAAGAACAGTAGAAGATTACTTAAAAATAAAAGACAAAGATGGCAAAAACGAAACAAAATGGGTAGAAAGAACGGAACCATTAGAAGATAATAATGGGGATTATTTAAAGACAATCGTATCTGAAGAAAAGATTTCAAAAGTAACAATAGGAGACTTTGAATTAGATGAGAAAGGATTATCTCTAATCCCTGCAAAGAAACGTTATTCTGGACAAGAAAAGATAGGAGATTTAATCACAACAGGACTAGACTACAGTAGAGATCCTTATGAAGAAGATTTAAAAGTAGGAGATATGAGACTTATCTATGAATATTATGAATTAGATAAGGATCCTGAATTATCGATTCTTGCAGTACAAAAAGGAAATTCTTTTGTACCATATAAAGTAGATAAAAAACACGAAGTATATCAAGTATTTGTAGGAAAAGTAGATACAAAAGCAAAACTAGAAAAAGAATTACAAACAAATGTAAAACAAACCACAAAAGGAAAATTCCTATTTATTATAATGATTATAGGAGTAGGTATTTTCTTAATAGTAGACAATAAGAAAAAGTAGTTGAAAGACTACTTTTTTTGTGAAAAAATGAAAAAAAAGGAGGTTTCCATGAAGAAAAGACAAGAGATCTATGACTTATATTGGTACTTTGCCTACGAAAGACAAAATATATTTTGGAAAAAGAAAAAAGGAGAAGAGCCACCTTGGAGCAATGATCCTATCCTACAAGAATATAAGTTCTGTAATAGTTACCGAGTAAATGATAGAGTCAGCCAATATCTATTAAAAAATGTTATTTATAATGGAAAACACTATTCCAAAGAAGATATCGTATTCCGAATTATTCTTTTTAAACTATTTAATAAAGAATCAACTTGGGAACTATTAGAAAATCATTTTAATGATATAACACTATCTACCTTTAATAAAAAAGAATATTCCGAAGTTTTAAATTTCGCTATAAAAGATAATATAAAAATCTATAATGACGCTTATATTAGTTGTGCCAATAAAGCATTTGGATATGATAGAAAACACGATAATCATCTAGCTCTATTAGAAAAGATGTTCTTAATCGATCGAATACAAGATTCGATACTAAATTGTAAAACAATGGAATCCGCATTTCATATTCTGAAAAGCTACCCATTAATTGGAAACTTTATGGCCTACCAATTAGTTACAGATATTAATTATAGCGATGTAGTAAATTGGAGGGAAGATGAGTTCACAGTAGCAGGTCCTGGTTCTTTAAGAGGAATTAAGAAATGCTTTATCGATAAAGGAAATTTATCCAATGAAGAGATTATTCGATATATGTATGATCATCAAGAAGAAGAGTTCAAGCGATTACATCTAGACTTTAAACCAATTGGAAATCGTAAATTACAATTAATTGATATTCAAAATATCTTCTGTGAATTAGATAAATATTGTAGAGAAGCAGTCCCAGAATTAAAATCAAATCGTACCAAGATTAAGAAAAAATATGTATCAAAAGGAAAAATCGATTATTTTTATCCACCAAAATGGAAAATAACTGTTAAATAGTGGCAAGTAAGAGAAAAAATCATATTGCTTTGAAAAGATTAAAGGTATAATAAAAGTATAGTAGGAGGATTTATATGAAAGAATATATGGATCAAAAGAAATTAGAAGTAGTAAAGAATAGAAAAGGATTTATTGCAGCTTTAGACCAATCAGGTGGATCAACTGCAAAAACTCTAGAAAAATATGGAGTACCAAAAGATAGTTACTCTACAGAAGAAGAAATGTTTGAACTAATTCATGAAATGCGTAAACGTGTATTTACTTCTAATGTATTTACTAGTGAAAAGATTTTAGGTAGTATCCTATTCTATAAAACAATGGAATCAAAGGTAAATGATAAATATACCTCTGATTATCTATGGGAAGATAAAAACATTGTTTCATTCTTAAAAGTAGATAAAGGATTAGAAGAAGAAGTAAATCAAGCTAAGGTTATGAAACCAATTCCTGATTTAGAAGATCAATTAGCAGTAGCAAGAGAACGTCACGTATTTGGAACAAAGATGAGAAGTGTTATTTTAGGAGCAAATCGTGAAGGAATCAAAGAAGTTGTTCGTCAACAATTTGAATTTGCAAAAGTAATCTGTGACAATGGATTAGTACCTATTATTGAACCAGAAGTAGATATTAATATTCCAGACAAAAAAGAAGCAGAAGCAATTCTAAAAGAAGAAATTAAGAATGTATTAGATACATGGAATCAAGATGATTTAATCATGTTTAAATTTACAATTCCAACAGAAGCAAATCTATATGAAGATTTATATGACTACTCATGCGTAGTTCGTATTGTTGCTTTATCGGGTGGATATGAAACAGATGAAGCATGCCGTTTATTAAAACAAAATAATCGTATGATTGCATCTTTCTCAAGAGCATTATTACAAAATTTATTTGCTTACCAAACTCCAGAAGAATTTGATAACGAATTAAAGAATGCAATTGATGAAATCTACGAAGCTTCTATATAAAAATGTTAAGACTATGTAAACCAAAGGCTACCTAGTCTTTTTATTTGGGGCAAAATATGGTATAATAGGAAACCGTAATAGAAATGGAGGTTTGAGATGTCAAGAAAGATATATGATTTAAATAATGGAAAGATTGAGGTATACAGTTTCCGACCACTGGAACATAAATTAAGATTGTTTCGTATTCAAGAGTTGGATTACTTTTTACCATCCGAAAGGGTATTAAAAAAAGAAAACACAAGGTCATGGTTTACCCCTACAAAGGGAGTAGTTTATGAATGTGATAGTTATATATTAAGGCTATTGAAATACGCAAGTAAAGAGGACCGAAGAGAAGGACCCAAACTAATTAGAGAATATATAGAAGGTGCTTATCGCAGTGATCCAGTAATCATTAATGATACACTAATCACTTTAAGTCCTAAAAATAATACTACCAATAAACGTATTCAACTAACCGATGAAGCATATTATGCTTACTTATTAGATAATGAAGATTTTACTTCCTCTTATCTACAAGAAGGAAATTTAGAAGATTTAAAAGAGGTATTTAAACTATCTAGGAATCCGATTGAGGAAGTCTCTATCGATGACTTTAGAAGAATGTATTCTAGTGATTTAATCGAAGGAGACTATGAAGAAAAGATGGATTATTTAGAAAAATCCAGCAAAGTATTCCGAAAAATTAGATAAAATCGAACTCATAGAGAAACTATGAGTTTTTTTATGTTATAATAAATTATAGGTAATAATAGGAGGGATGGGAATGAATTATAAATTAGAACAAAGTTCTATGAAAGATATTAATATCTTAGTAGATTATAAATTAAGAAATATATTTGATTACGCCCAACACCTATCAGAAAATGAAATGTCTCGAATTATTGATTACGTGAAGAAAATGGTACCAAAGCAAATAGAACATTATCGTAATATTACAATTGATAGTAGAATTATTGGCTGCTTACTAGTATTTCAAGAAAATGATTATTATGTACTAGATGAAATATACATTGAAGAAGAATATCGTAATCGAGGAATTGGAACAGATATTATAAAAAATGTCATAAAAGAACACAACTATGTAAAACTATGTGTTTATAAGAGAAATAGAAGAGCTTATGCATTATATGAAAGTTTAGGTTTTCAAGTGGAATATGAGAAAGATGAACGTTATCACATGGTAAATAAGGTAGAAGAAATAAAGAAGAAAGAGAAAGAATAAAGGTGGGTATATGAGTAAAAGTGTAGCAAAAATTTTTCCAAATTTATTAATAGCTTGTCTAATAATAGATGCGATTAATACATTTTCCACAGGAACAGTCAGTACAGTGATGAATGTTTTAGGAGCAGCTAGTACAATGATAGGAGCATGTTCCCTAGCACTATTAGTATTTTATGTGGATTTAGAAAAAAATAATTCCGATATGACAAAAGCAGGATTCGCAAGTATTCTTTTATATATTATCTTTTCTGTAATATATATGATTACATTGAAAAATGGAAGTTTTAATGTAGCTAGTACGATGCATAAATTACAATCAACTTCGATTCATATTGTACATTTCTTACAATATACAACAATATTAAAACTAATTAGTGTTCCAATATCGGATCCAATTGGATCAAAGGCGCAAATGGGTGCTTTTGTAATGAATGGAGTTCGTTATCTATTATTAATCATAATGGCATGGGTAACAATTAAAATTAATTCACCAGTCTATAAAAGATCAAGTTTAATATATGATGCCTTCGTCTTGTTAGTAATAACTTTTGTAATTTATCAAACATTAG
>JAFUFG010000071.1 GCA_017470045.1 Bacilli bacterium
AAATATCATAATCATACACAGTTGTTTCTGTGAATATTTCATCATCTGGTAAGAAATGTACTGTTGTACCAGTTCTATTCTCATCACATTTATCAATTACTTTTAATTGATCTTCCGGTTTTCCACCTTTACTAAAACGTTGATAATAAACATTTCCGTTCTTATAAACTCTTACTTCTAGCCAATCACTTAAAGCATTAACAACAGAAGCACCTACACCGTGAAGTCCACCAGATACTTTGTATCCTCCTCCACCAAACTTACCACCAGCATGCAATACTGTATAAACTGTTTCAACAGTACTTTTACCAGTCTTTGGATGGATTTCTACTGGAATACCACGACCATCATCTTTAACAGTAATACTATTATCTTTTCCTACGATTACCTCAATATGCTTACAGTAACCAGCTAAAGCTTCATCAATAGCATTATCAACGATTTCCCATACTAAATGGTGTAATCCACGAGATTCAGTACTACCAATATACATACCTGGACGTTTACGAACTGCTTCTAGTCCTTCCAATACTTGTATCGCAGAGGCATCATATTCTTTTTCTACTTTTTCTTCCATTTAATTCCCTACTTTCTAACAATATTTGCATTTTTTACTTCAAAAATAAATGCATTTTCTAAATTACTTTTATTAATATTCTTTAAATCAGTAGTTGTAATAATGCTTTGAACACCAAAATCATGAATTAAATCTAATACTTTATTTCTCTTTTTGATATCCAATTCACTAAATATATCATCCAATAATAAGACTGGATAAAAACCAGAATAATTCTTAAATATTGGTATTTCAGATAGTTTAAAACATAGAATAGCCAATTTTTGTTGTCCTTGTGATCCATATAGTTTTAAATCATTTCCTTGATATTCAAAGACTAAATCATCACGATGAGGTCCATATAAAGTCATTCCTTGCTGTAACTCACGATAATAATTTTTCTTCAACTTATCTCGAAAAACTTGTTTAATCGTATCGGAATCATAATTATCAATCTCAATATTATTGATATATTTAACGCTTAAACCACTGTCTCCAGAAATGAAATGATAATTTTTATCAATATTCTCATTAATAAAATCAACATATTGTTTTCTTTCTTGATAAATAGTAACAGCTTTATCAATTAATTTTTCGGTAAGAATATCTAAATAAGTCTTATCTGCAATATTGTTGTTATATAGAATTTTTAAATATTCATTTCTAGTCTTTAAAATTTTATTATATTCATTATATGTATTAAGGTATGTTTTGGAAATTTGAGATAATTGTATATTCAACAAATTTCTACGGATATTAGGTGAACCTTTTACAATATCTAAATCATCTGGAGTAAAAATAATAACGTTTAAACAAGAAATATAATCTGCAACTTTACGAATAATCGTTTTGTTGATATATAATTTCTTCTCCGTATCACTTAACTCAACATTTAATTTCGATAAAATCCTATCTTTTTTAACTAATCCTTCAATCTTACACTTTGTTTTACCAAAGGTAATAATATTAGGACTACTTTGTACCCTATGAGATTTTGTAAGGGCCAAAATAATAATAGATTCTAAGATGTTAGTCTTTCCTTGTGCATTATCCCCAACAAAAACATTCATATTTTCATGGAATTTAACAGAGGTACTAAGATAATTTCGAAAGTTCGTTAAAGTAATTTTACTAATATTCATAAAT
>JAFUFG010000072.1 GCA_017470045.1 Bacilli bacterium
GAGTCTATCATAAGATAGATTCTTTTTTTTGCATACATTACAATGAGGTGAATGATATGCAAATAAATATAAAAGAATTAATGGAAAAAAATCGATATCATACCATTAATATTATTGATATTCGAGATCCATTATCTTTCCAAAGAGGACATATCGTAAACGCAATGAATATTCCAGTAAAGAATCTTTTAGAAGAACCACAATCGTTTTTAAAACCGAAAGAAACTTACTATCTTTACTGTCAAACTGGTAGAACTAGTAGACAGCTCGTAAACATTTTAAATAAAAGGGGATATCATACTTTTGATGTGATAGGAGGCTATAAGAATTACTTGTCCTATAAATCAGATTGAACTATAATGTAGTAGAGGATGATGATATGGTACAAGTAACAGAATTTATTGAAACAATTCGAACTACTTTAGTAACAGCAGGACCACTACTAGGATTTTTTCTAATCATTTTAGAGTCCTTTATTCCGCCACTTCCATTAGGAGTATTTGTAGCTTTAAATTGTACTGCTTTTGGATTAGTATTTGGAATAGTACTCTCGTGGGTCGCCACAATCATTGGCTGTATCCTATCGTATACCTTATTTTATTCCTTATCGAAAAATGTTATTGATAAGAGAATAAAAGGAAAACGAAAAGAAAGAATAGAGAAAGCCTGTGAAAATTTTCATAAGATATCCTTTACTGGATTAGTATTATTAATTGCACTTCCATTTACTCCAGCATTCTTAATTAACATCATTGCTGGTATGACAAAGATATCGAGAAGAAAATTCATTGCTAGTTTATTCGTAGGCAAAGTCTTTACCATATCATTTTGGGGTTATATTGGAAAAAGTTTTATCGATAGTCTAATGGATGTAAAAGCTTTAATCTTTATCACCATATCATTAGGAATAGCTTATATAGTATCCAAAATAGTAAGTAAAAAAATGAACATCGAATAGGAGGATATATGGATTATATTATTATTGCATTATTAATTGTTGTTATTGTATTACTAGTATTGTTACTTTCGAAAAGAATTAATGAAAGTAATATTACTGAACGTTTAGGAAAACTAGAACTTTCTATGATGAAAGAAATGGGAGAGTTTAAAAATGATTTAAAAGATTCTCTAAACAAAGATTTTACTGGATTAAATGAACAAGTAGAAAGAAGATTACTTGCGATTAATGAAAAAGTAAATGAAAGATTAGATCAAAACTTTGAAAAGACAAATAAGACATTTATGAATGTAATTGAACGTTTATCAAAAATAGACGAGGCACAGAAAAAGATTGAGACTTTATCAACCGATATTGTGGATTTACAAAGTATTTTAACGGATAAGAAGACAAGAGGAATATTCGGAGAGGTTAATTTAAATCATATCTTAGCCAATGTCTTTGGAGAAAAGAATGATGATATTTATAGACTACAATATACTTTATCCACTGGTGTAATTGCGGACTCCGTTGTATTTGCTCCAGAACCATTAGGTACAATCGCAATCGATTCGAAGTTCCCATTAGAGCACTACCAAATGATGGTAGATAAACGTCTTACTCCAGGAGAGCGAGAAACTTACGAAAAACTATTTAAAGCCGATATGAAGAAACATATTGATGCCATTAGTAGTAAATATATAATACCTGGAGAAACAACCGATCAAGCGATTTTATTCTTACCAGCAGAAGCAATATTTGCAGAAGTAAATGCATACCATCCAGATATTATTAATTATGCTTATAAAAGAAGAGTTTGGATTACTTCTCCAACAACTTTAATTTCCACCTTAACAGTAATTGAAATGATTATTAAAAATATGGAACGAGATAAGTATGCATCTATTATTCATGAAGAATTAAATCGCCTTGGATTAGAATTCGCAAGATACAAAGAAAGATGGGATAAATTATCAAGATCCATTCAAGCTGTAAATAAAGACGTAGAAAATGTCTCTATTACAACAGATAAGATTACAAAGAGATTCGAATCCATCAATCGAGCAGATATCAATCAAATAGAAGAATAAAAAAATAGACTACTTTTTAGTAGTCTATTTTCATTGCTTTACGAACTTTAGCCATTTGACTAATTGCTTTTTCACGAGCATCTTTCGTACCTTTGTCTAAAATCTTTTGAACTTCATCTGGATTTTCTTCATAATATTTACGTTTTTCATGAATAGGTTTTAAGAAGTTATTCATTGCTTCAATTAATTCTTTCTTACATTGAACACAACCTCTAGCACCTTTTTTACATTCACTACAAATTGTATTGATTTGATCTTCATCTTTATTAACAAGTTTATGATAATAGTAAACCATACATACATCAGGATTTGCAGGATCATCTTTCTTAATCTTATTTGGATCCGTTACAGCACTCATGACTTTTTTCTTAATTGTTTCTTCATCATCAACTAAGTAAATTGCATTTCCTAGAGATTTTCCCATCTTTTCATTACCATCTAGTCCTTTTACTCTTGGAGTATTACTTAGATATTGTTCTGGCTCTTTTAAAGTTTCCCCATAAATAGAATTAAACTTACGAACGATTTCACGACATTGTTCTAGAAGAGGTAATTGATCATCTCCAACAGGAACTAAGTCTCCATCAAATGCAGTGATATCGGCAGCTTGACTAACAGGGTAACCTAAGAAACCATAAGTAATACTTTCTCCATCATTACCAAATAGAGCTTTCTTTTGAGCAACTTCTGTCTTAACCGTAGGATTACGATGTAATCTTGCGATTGTTACTAAATTGGAATAGTAAACAGTAAGTTCTGCAATCTCAGGAATCTTAGATTGAACAAATAAGTGAACCTTATTTGGATCAATCCCCATAGCTAGTAAATCTTTTGCTATTTCATAAACATTAATTCTTACTTTTTCAGGATTATTAAAATTATCTGTTAAAGCTTGTACATCTGCGATTTCAAGATAAAAATCATAGTCATTTTGAAGCTTTAACCAATTTTGGCCAGCTCCAAAATAATGTCCAACATGAAGATTTCCAGTAGGTCGAAGCCCGGTTAAAATTGTCTTTTTCATAATTCCTCCTTACGAGAAATATTGTATCACAATCTGGTTAGAATTGACAAAAAAGTTTAAATATGTTATAATACCATGCAATTAAGGGGTGAGGGTAGATGTTTACAGAAAAAGACATAAACCTTGATAAACTAGATTTAAAGGAATTAAAAACATTGAGAGAAGCAATTGCTGCATCTGATGAGACGGTATTGAAAGGATTAATTAATATCCGAATCGCTAGATTAGAAGCAAGAGCAATCAATGAACAATTTGACTTTGAAAGATTTCCAATAATTGCAGAATACGAAAAAAATATTTTAGCAAATAACGGAATTACCAATCTACAACAATTAATTGATGCTGATTTAACAAAACTAGTAGATGAAACTGGTAATTTTGTAGGAAAACATTTCATAGATTATTGTGATTGGGCAAGACATGCTTTCAATATGAGTTCCTTAAGAGGAATGAGTCAATCAAAGAAAAAAGAAGAAGCTACCCAACAAGTTGTAAGTACAGCTCCTGTGTATGCTTTAAAAAAAAGATTTGACAAGAAAGCATAATTTTTATAAAATGGAATAGAAATCGCTGAAGAAGACAAGTAGGAATAAGCAACTTTTCAAGAGAGTTGAGGATTGGTGGAACCTCGATAATGCCTTATTTTGAATAACACTTCTGAGTACTTAAAGAACAAAGTAGAATAAGTCGGAGTCGCACCGTTAAAAGCGATTAGGTTTGTTAGAACCAAAGAGATTATAGAGAGATCTATAATAATTAGGGTGGTACCGCGGAACACTAGTTTTCGTCCCTTGTGGATGAATACTAGTGTTTTTTGTTTATATAATAAGGAGGATTATTATGATAGAAAAAGAAAAACTAAAGAAGTATGCAAGACTATTAATGTTTGATATGGATGAAGAAGAATATACAACACTACAAGAAGAATTTGATACATTATTAAAACAAATGGATATCATTGGACAAATAGAAGGAATCGATAAAGTAGAGCCAATGACTTTCCCATTTAAAAATACCGATGTAACATTAAGAGAAGATGAAGTAGGAGATTACTTAACAGTTGGAGAAGTACTTGCTAATGCGAAACATCAAGTATCCGATCAAGTAAAAGTACCTAGAGTAGTAGAGGAAGGAGAGGAATAATATGGTTCGTGGAAAATCAATTATAGAATTAAGAAAAGAATTAGACGAAGGTAGTGTTACCAAAGAAGAATTATTCTCTCATGCAAATACTCTAGCTCATGCTTTCCAAGAAGATTACAACTCTTTTGTAACCATCATTGATAAGCCAAAATATAAAGAAAGAGAAAGTTTAATCAGTGGAATTCCTTATGCTTTAAAAGATAACTTCTCAACAAGTGGTATTTTAACAACAGCATCTTCTAATATCTTAAAAGATTACGTTCCAGTATATGATTCAACCATATATAAAAAGTTAAAAAACGCAGGAGCTGTATTAGTAGGAAAAACAGTATTAGACGAATTAGCAATGGGTGGAACTGGTACTACAGGTCATACTGGTATTGTAAGAAACCCATGGGATAAAACAAGAATGATCGGTGGTTCTTCAGCAGGTTCTGCAGCAGCAGTTGCTTTAGGAATTGTACCATTCTCAATTGGGTCTGACACAGGAGATTCTGTTCGAAAACCAGCAGCTTTCGGTGGAGTAGTAGGATTTAAACCAGCCTATGGTAGAATCTCACGTTACGGATTATTCGCATTCGCATCAAGCTTAGACCACGTTGCTTTATTCTCAAGAAACGTTCGTGATGCAGCAATCGTTACCGATATCATCAAAGGTCAAGATCCAATGGATATGGTTACGTTAAAAGATGATGGTAAAAAATATGCAGATACTTTAGAAAATGATATTAAAGGAAAGAAACTATTCTATGTGAAAGAAATCTGTAGTAAAGAATTCTACAAAGACTACATGGATGATGAATTAGAAAGTGTATTAGATGAGTTCCAAGCATTAGTAGAAAAATGTAGAGACTTAGGATTTATTGTAGAAGAAGTATCCATTGATCAAAAATTATTAGAAGCAATTTATCCAACTTATATGTGTATCAGTTGTGCAGAAGCAACATCAAACAACGCAAACCTTACAGGGATTCAATTTGGACCTCGTGGAGAAGGAGAAAGCGTAGAAGACATTATGTTTGATGCTAGAACAAAAGGATTCTCAGAATTAATCAAAAGAAGATTTATTTTAGGAAGTTATATTTTACAAAAAGAAAACCAAGAGAAGTTATTTAAAAATGCTGGAAGAGTAAGAAGAATGATCGTAGATCGAGTAACAGAATTATTCCAAGAATACGATGGAATGATCTTACCAGCAAGTGGTGGAGTTGCTCCAACATTTGATGCAACAAGTGAAAAAGTAGAAAAATTATCTCCAAGATATTTAATCTTAGAAAACCATCTAGCAATCGGAAACTTTGGAGGATTCCCATCCATCACAATTCCATATGGATTTGTGAAAGATATGCCAATCGGAGTAAACATTACAGGAAGAATCAAAGAAGATGATTTAGTATTAAATATGGCACATAAAATAGAAGGTATTACTGGTCTTAAAGACCAATATAGTAAGGTAGGTGATATGGATGTATAAAGTAGTAATTGGATTAGAAGTACACTGTGAATTAACAACGAAAACAAAAAATTTCTCTACTGCACCAAACGAATTCTCAGATTATCCAAATGAACATGTAGCAACAGTAGATTTAGGTTTACCCGGAATCTTACCAGTAGCCAACAAAGAGGCTTGCAGAAAAGCATTATTAACAGCTATGGCTCTTCATTGTAAAACACCAGATGAAGTAATCTTTGACCGTAAAAACTACTTCTATGCAGACTTACCAAAAGGATATCAAATTACTCAAAATACAAAACCTATGGGTATTAACGGATATTTAGATATTATGGTAGATGGCCATGTAAAAAGAGTAGATATTCATGACCTACATCTAGAAGAAGATACTGCATCTCTAGAACATTTTCCTAAGTACTCTTTAATTGACTACAACCGTAGTGGAGTACCATTAATTGAAATTGTTACAGAACCATGCTTATCAAGTGCTGATGAGGCAGTAACATTCTTTGAAGATTTAAGAGATGTATTCTTATTCTTAGGAGTAAGTGAAGCAAAATCAAACTTTGGACAAATGAGATGCGACGTAAACATTTCATTAATGGAAGAAGGAGCAACAGAGTTAGGTACAAAAGTAGAAATGAAGAACATCAATGCTACTCCAAGTATCAGAGCTGCAATTGAATATGAAATTAAACGTCAAAGTGAATTACTATCCAAAGGAGAAAAAGTAGTTCAAGAAACACGTCGTATTGGTTTAGATGGAAAAACATATTCGATGAGAGAAAAAGTAGATGCCCTAGATTACAAATACTTTATTGAACCAAATATTCCATCCACTCCAGTAACGGATGATTTCATCTATGAATTAAAACAAGAATTACCAGAATTAAAATTAGATCGTTATTTAAAATATGTAGAACAATATAAAATAAGTGAATACGATGCCGGAGTTCTATCAAAAGAAAGAGCAATTTCTGACTATTTCGAAGAAGTATTAAGCTATGATACTGATATTGCTTTAGCAGTAAACTTTGTAACAACTACTGTTCTTGGTACATTAAATAAATTAGAAATTACTCTAGAAGAATTCCCAATTACACCTAAGATGTTAAGTGGAGTAATTAAATTAGTTCATGAAGGTAAAATAAGTTTAGATCATGCTAGAAAGATTTTATATCAAGCGATTGAAGAGAAAAAAGATCCAGTAGAATTAATTGAGAAACAAAACTTACATCAAATCGATGATGAATCTGAATTGTTAACATTAATTACTGGTATTATGGAAGAAAATAAAGAAATCGTAAGACAATATGTCGAAGATGGAAATATGGGAGCAATCAACTTCTTCATCGGACAAACAATGAAGAAATCAAATAGACAAGCAAACCCAAATAAATCAAAAGATATTATTATGAAAGAATTAGAGAGGAGAAAAAACAATGAGTAAATATAGAACCCATTATTGTAAAGATTTAACAGAATCTGTTGTAGGACAAGATGTAAGAGTAGCAGGTTTTGTAGAAAACATAAGAGACCATGGTGGAGTTATCTTCGTAGACGTAAGAGACTCTTCTGGTACCATCCAAGTAGTAAGTAACGATGATTCGATCTTTGATGGAATTACTCGTGAATCAAGTATTACGTTAACTGGTAAGATTCGTAAAAGAGCAGAAGAAGATTACAATGATAGAATCTCTACTGGTACAATAGAATTATTAGTAAGTGATTTAGAAGTTTTAGGAAAATCTAGAAACGTATTACCATTCGAAGTAATGACTTCAAAAGAAAGTAGTGAAGATGTAAGACTAAAATATCGTTATTTAGACCTAAGAAACCCAAAAGTAAAAGAAAACATTCTATTCCGTACAAAAGTAATTAGTTTCTTAAGAAAAATAATGACAGAAAAAGAATTCTTAGAAATTCAAACACCAATTCTTACAGCATCATCACCAGAAGGAGCAAGAGACTTTATCGTACCATCTCGTAAGTTCCATGGTAAGTTCTATGCACTACCACAAGCACCACAACAATTTAAACAATTATTAATGTGTGGTGGATTCGATAAGTATTTCCAAATTGCTCCATGCTTCCGTGATGAAGATGCAAGAAGTGATAGAGTATATGGAGAATTCTACCAATTAGACTTTGAAATGGCCTTCGCTGAAGAAGAAGATATTCTAACAATTGGAGAAGATATTTTTAGAAAGACTTTCGAAGAATTTGCTCCAACGAAAAAATTAAGTAAAGAACCATTTACTAGATTAACATTTAAAGAATCAATGGATAAATATGGTACAGATAAACCGGATTTAAGAAACCCATTACAAATCATTGATATTACAGATGTATTTGAAAGTACAACATTCCGTCCATTCAGAGGCGTAACTGTAAAAGCAATCGTAGTAGAAGATATTGCAGACAAATCAAACTCATGGTTTAACGAATTAGGAGACTATGCTAAAAGTATTGGTATGAGTGCTGGTATTGGATACTTCAAAGTAATGGAAGATATGTCTTTTGTAGGACCAATTGATAAATTCTTAACAGAAGATGAAAGAGAAGATTTAATTAGTACTGCAAAATTAAAACCAAATAGTGTTATCTTCTTTATTGCAGATCGTAGTAATGCACCAAAACTTGCTGGACAAATTCGTGATGAATTAGGAAGAAAACTAGAATTAATCGATAAAGATGAATTTAAATTCTGTATTGTAAAAGACTTCCCAATGTTTGAGTGGAGTGAAGAAGAAGATAAATATATCTTTACACACAACCCATTCTCAATGCCACAAGGTGGAATGGATGCATTAACTACAAAATCACCAGAAGACATACTTGCATACCAATTTGACTTTGTATGTAATGGTATTGAAATGTCTAGTGGAGCAGTTCGTAACCATGACTTAGATGTTATGAGAAAAGCATTCGAAATTGCCGGATACACAGAAGAAGAACTAGAAACTAGATTTAAAGCATTATATGAAGCATTCTCTTATGGAGCACCACCTCATGCAGGTATGGCTCCTGGAATTGACCGTATGTTAATGTTACTATTAGATGAAGAGTCTATTCGTGAAACAATTGCCTTCCCATTAACAGCTGGTGGTTCTGATGCTATGATGGGATGTCCTGGAGAAGTAACAGAACAACAATTAAGAGAAGTACATATTAAGATAAGATAAAAAGACGTAAAAGTCTTTTTTTCTGTTGTAATGACTTATAAAATACGATATAATATTAGACGTTGGAGGTTATATATATGGCAAAAAAAGTTGAAAAAGAAGAAAACGTTAAAGAAGAAGTAAAAGAAACAAAAAAAGCAAAAAAAGATAACGTACATGAAGTAGTTATTAAAATAGATGGAGATGCTTGGAAGAAAGCAATGGACAAAGCTTTTGCAAAGAAACAAAAGACTGCAAAAGTAGATGGATTCCGTGCTGGTAAAGTACCAAGAGA
>JAFUFG010000073.1 GCA_017470045.1 Bacilli bacterium
AACTTCATAAGTTAGAAGAAAGAGATACTTATGCCTTAATTGGATATTTATCAGATAAGAACGTTATTCTAACAAAAGAATTAGAATCAAAGAAAAGAGAAGTAAACAGAATTAAAAATAGCAAAATATGGAAAATGGCTACTTTCTATAGAAGGTTTAAGAAAAAGTAGGTTTATGTTATAATATATAGAGCTTAGGAGGAATTATGAAAAAAGCAGATAGTGAATACTCAATAACCGTAAATAATGTTTATAAAAGATTCAAGCTTGTTTACGATAAACCATTCACGTTAAAAGAAAGATTGATATTCTGGAAAAATACAAAAGTTGGATATCATGAAGTATTAAAAGGAATCAACTTAAAAATAAAGAAGGGCGAAACAGTCGCTCTTATTGGCGTTAACGGAAGTGGTAAATCAACATTATTAAAATTAATGACAAAGATTATTTATCCAACAAAAGGAGAAATAAAGACAAATGGAAAACTAACTTCCTTACTAGAATTAGGAGCTGGTTTCCATCAAGACTTTACTGGTAGAGAAAACATTTATTTCAATGCCTCAATATTTGGATTAACAGCACAAGAGATTGATGCAAGAGTTCAAGATATTATTGATTTCTCTGAACTAGGTGATTTTATTGAAGCACCAGTAAGAACTTACTCTTCAGGAATGTATATGAGACTTGCTTTCTCCGTTGCTATTAATGTAGATGCAGAAATCTTACTTATTGATGAAATCTTAGCAGTAGGAGATCAACATTTCCAAGAAAAATGTTATGCAAAACTAGAAGAACTAAAAAATAGTGGAAAGACCATTGTTATTGTAAGTCATAGTTTAAATGCAGTTAAGAAATTATGTAATAGAGCGGTATGGCTATATCAAGGAGAAGTAAGAGAAGATGGACCTACAGATGAAGTAATTGAAAAATACTTGGAGGTGTGCGGATAAAATGATAAAAGAGCTTTACCAATATCGTGAATTATTAAAAAGTAATGTAAAGAAAGAAATAAGAGGAAAATACAAAGGATCTTTCTTAGGAGTATTATGGAGTTTCGTAAACCCATTACTAATGACATTAGTATATGCCATTGTATTCCCATTCTTATTAAGAAATAGTCAAGATCATTACACGACATTTATTGTTATGGCAATATTACCATGGAACTGGTTTACAACATCTATTGCTCAAGGAACCAATACCATTCTAGTAAATGGTGGAATTATTAAAAAAGTATATTTCCCAAGAGCAATCCTACCAATTTCTATTGTAGTAAGTGGATTAGTAAATTTCCTTATCTCTTGTTTAATTATAGGAATCTTCTTAATTTGTAGTGGAATTGGATTTAGTCTTAATATTATTTACTTACCAATCGTTATTCTTCTACAATTTATGTTACAACTAGGAATTATTCTAATTACCTCTAGTATTGATGTTTACGTAAGAGATGCAGAATATATCATTAACTTCTTTATCTCATTACTTTTCTATGCAACACCAGTACTATATTCCTTAGATATGTTCCCAGCAAAATTTAAATTCTTTTTACAATTAAACCCAATGGCAACATTAATTAGTAGTTATCGTGATATTTTCTATTATCAAACAGCCCCTAATTTTATGCTATTAGGTTATGTATTTGTATTAGCCGCATTCTTATTATTTATAGGTATTAAAATCTTTAATAAGTTAGAAAAAGGATTCGCGGAGGAATTATAATATGAGATTAGCTGGAGCAGTAGTCTTATATGAACCAACAGATGAAGATATCAAAAATATTGATTCTTATATCAAAGATCTAGATATTCTTTATGTTATGGATAATTCGAAAAAAGAAAACGAAAGTCGTTTGCCAAAAAATAAAAAGATAAAATATATCTTTAATAATGAAAATCAAGGAATTGCACAACCATTAAATACCGCTGCAGATTTAGCAAGAAAAGAAGGAATTGAATGGTTACTTACAATGGACCAAGATACTCATTTTAAAGATGATGTATTAAAACAAATGAAAGAAAAGGTAGAAAATACTGATTGCAGTCAAATTGGTATTGTAACACCTTGGCATAAAACCAGATTAAAAATTGAAAAACCAAAAGAAGAAATTGATTATCCACTAGATGTTATGACATCTGGGAATATGGTAAACCTAGAGATTCATAAAAAATTAGGTGGATTTAAAGAATGGATTTTTATCGATGGAGTAGATATTGAATATTGTTTAAACCTAAGAAAAAATGGTTATAAAGTGATGCGTTTAGACTATCTAGAAATTGACCATAACTTAGGAGATATATTCTATCGCAAGTTTTTATGGAAAGACTTATTAGTAACGAATCATAGTGCTATGAGAAGATACTACCAAGTTAGAAACTACTTCTACATAAGAGACATGTATATCGATAGTAGTCCAAAATTTTGTAAAATTTTAGTAAAATTTAAGACCATCATCTTGGCTGTTATTTTATATGAAAAGGGGAAAATACCAAAGTTAAAAGCTTTTTATCAAGGGTATAAAGCATATAAATCAGGAAAGAGAGGTAGATCCTATGGGAAGAATTAAACATTTAGTAGAAAGAACCGTAGAAACGATAAAGAATGAAGGAATTTCATCTTTAAAAAAGAAGACTGTGAATTATGTAAAATTAAGAACAGTAGGGAAAACAAAATATGATAAAGCATATGGAGACGTATTATTTATCAATGGTTGTACCTTACCACATCCTTCAAGATATCGAGTAGATCATCAAATTGAACAATTGATGTCATCTGGTGTTTATGCGGAAAAAGTGTTTTATGAAAATCTAACAATGGATCAATTAAAATATTTCCGATCATTTGTATTCTTCCGTTGCCCAATAACAGATACCGTTAGGGAATTTATTAAATTAGCTAAAGCAAATAATAAAACGGTATTCTTTGATATTGATGACTTAGTAATTGATAAGAAATATACCGATACAATTGATTTTGTTAGTAAGATGAATAAAGAAGACAAGGCTTTATATGATGATGGGGTAGAAAGAATGCAAGAAACATTAAAATTATGTGACTATGCAATTACGACTACCGAAAGACTACAAAAAGAATTATTAAATTATACTAAAGAAGTTTATATCAACCGTAATGTTGCAAGTGAAAGAATGGTTGAAATATCAAAAAATGCCTATAAAAATCGTAAACCTCATGATGGTATTGTAATGGGATATTTATCTGGAAGTATTACTCATAATCCAGATATGGAACTAATCCGTCCAGTAATAGCAAAAATCATGAAAAAATACGATAATGTTAAATTAAAACTAGTAGGAGAAATTGATATTCCAGAAGAATTAAAAGAATTCCAAGATCGTATAATCTTCGAACCATTTATGGATTGGGAAAAGTTACCAAAAGTAATCGCATCCTTAGATATCAATTTAGCACCTTTAGAAGAAAGTATTTTCAATGAGGCAAAGAGTGAGAATAAGTGGGTAGAAGCCGCTC
This sequence comes from Bacilli bacterium, assembly GCA_017470045.1. The sequence continues at coordinate 3,486 of JAFUFG010000073.1, forward strand.
TTGTACATGTTGTAACAGTAGCCAGTGATGTAGGTGCATTCCAACATGAAATAAAAAATGGAGAAGATG
>JAFUFG010000074.1 GCA_017470045.1 Bacilli bacterium
ACTCCTTTTTAAACTGATTCTTCTGATAATCGCTCATAGTTCCCTTTGGTTTGTTCTTTATACTCTTCGATTTGATCTGCAAATAACTTATCAAATTGAGGCATTGATTTTTGAATAACATCTGGATATATATTTTTACTACTCATAATTGCTGTCTTAAAATCAATAACATTTACTTCTCTACGATTGTCAAATAAGGCATTTGAAAATGCTTGCTGTATAATTGTTAAAGATACATCTGGATATCTAGAGCCAATTTCATAAACTCTTTTATATTCACTTGTTATATCTGTGATAAATTCCATCATTCTCTTTTGTATAAATGGGGTATACATCATTTTAGCACCTGTACGATATTCAATTTTTGGAAGTGTTCCAATCAATATTTGTATGTTTTCTTCTCTTGTTGGTTCATTCAATTCCACTTTTTGAAAACGACGAACAAATGCTTTATCACGTAAAATATATCTTTCATATTCTTCAGTAGTAGTTGCTCCTATTACTTTAATATCTCCTCTATCTAGTGCTGGCTTAAACATATTTGCAAAATCCATTGATTCTCCTTTGGTTCCCATTAAAGTATGGATTTCATCAATAAATAGAATTAATTTTGATTTGTCTTTTAATTCATCTATTAGTGTTTGAACTTTGCTTTCACCTGTTACTGGATCTACTCCTAGAAGAGCTGCAGTATTTAATTTTATAACTTGATATCCTTTTAAAATATCCGGTACTGCATTTTTTTGAATGCGATATGCTAAGCCTTCTACTGTAGCAGTCTTTCCAACACCAGGTTTACCGATTAGTACAGCAGATTTATCAGGTGTTAATAAAATAAGAATTAATTGTTTAATCTGTTCATCTCTACCTATAGCTGGATTGGTAATGTATTCTTTTTCTTGAAAGTTTTCTCCATAATTTTTTAGTATACTGATACGTTTTGATTTTATATCCAAGTTATTTTCTACTTTCTTATCAAAAAATTCATTTAAGTCCATTTTTTCACATCCTAATCAAATTCATTATAACATATTTTTCTATTTCATAATATAATTTATATCTTCAATCGCTTTTTCTCTATTAAAAATTCCATTTCCTACTGGATAATAGACTGGATAAAAGTGAAATCCATGATAATAAAACTCTTTCTTTCTTGTATTACTAACACTAATTTTTTGATTTAATACAATACTAGATACTTGGTTTCCAAATAAAATAATCTTTTTGGGATTTACAATTGTCATTTCTTGCAAAAATAGTTTTACATATTTTTTGTAAATTTCATCTTTTAATGGTCTAGCATCTAGTTGCGTGCATTTTGCTAAATTTGTTATATATACATTATGATTACTAATGGATTGATATACTTCATCGGCAAACTCATAAGTCCAATCACTTGCTTTTTTACTTTTTATTTGTTCATATATTTTTTTATCAAGAACTCCTATTTCTGCAAATAAATACCAAATATTTTTTGTTCCAATCCAAGGAGATTTTTTACCAATCCATTCTTTTTTTGAAGTAATATTTTTCCCTGTTGGATTCATAAAAACAAAACAAAAATCTGGATTTTCTATGCACCCACCAAAAGTAATTGCATCTAAAGTAGGATCTCCATATTTTTTTTGCATAGTTTGATATTTTTTTTCTAATTCTTCTAGCATAATCTCTCCTAGTTCATTGTACCATATTGTTATTTTCTTTTACTAGTTTTTTCTTTTTTCATTTCTAGAGGATTTACATGTATAACGCTTAAATATATTTCTGGTATTTCTTTTTCTATTTTTCTTTCTAACTGATTTGCAATATCATGACTCTCAAAGGTTGTTAAATTTCCATCTACAAAAATCGTAAATGATATTTGATAGCGATATCCAACTGGAGTTGCATTAAAATGATTTA
>JAFUFG010000075.1 GCA_017470045.1 Bacilli bacterium
ATTGATGAAGTTAAGAAAGTAACAGATATGATGGGTCAATTTATTGATTTTGATGATCCTTATGTTACTTGTGATAATGATTATATCGAATCTGAGTGGTGGATTGTTGATCAATTAAATAAAAAAGGATTAATCTACTATGGAAATAAGGTATTACCATATTGTCCTAGATGTGGAACAGAACTTGCTTCTCATGAAGTATCTCAAGGATATAAAGAAGTATCTGTTAATACGGTAATTGTTCCATTTAAGTTAGTTGATGAAGATACTTATGTATTAGTTTGGACAACAACACCATGGACTTTAATGGCAAATGTTGCTTTATGTGTTAATCCAGATTTAACTTATATCAAAGCTAATAGTAAGGGATATCACTTTATTGTTGCAGAAGACTTAGCAAATTCTGTTTTAGGAGAAGAATACGAAGTAGTTGAAACTTATAAAGGAACAGATTTAGTTGGTAAGAAATACGAACAATTAATGCCTTTTGTTAAAGTAGAAGGAAAAGCATTTGAAATCTTAGCAGATTCTTATGTTACTGCTGCTGATGGTACTGGTATCGTTCATATTGCTCCTGCTTATGGTGAGGATGATAACCGAGTTGCTCGTGCAAATGATATTACTTTTGTAAATCCAGTAGGAAAAGATGGATGCTATACAGAAGGACCTTGGGAAGGTAGATTAGTTACTGATCCAGAACTTGAGATTGATATTATTAAATATCTTAAGGGTGAAGATAAGTTATTTAAAAAGATTAAAATGACTCACGATTATCCTCATTGTTGGAGATGTAAACAACCACTAGTTTATTATGCAAAACCAGCTTGGTATGTTAAGAATACTGCTTGCAAACAAGAAATCATTGATAATAATAAAAAGATTAATTGGTTCCCTGATTATGTTGGTGAAAAGAGATTTAATAACTGGTTAGAGAATATGATTGATTGGGGTATTTCTAGAAATCGTTATTGGGGTTGTCCATTACCAATTTGGACTTGTGATTGTGGTCATTTTGAAACAATTGGTAGTGTTGCTGAATTAAAAGAAAAAGCAATTGAAGAAGTTCCAGAGGATTTAGAATTACATAGACCATATGTGGATAACTTCCATATTACTTGTCCAAAATGTGGTAAGAAGATGAGTCGTGTTCTTGATGTTATGGATGTATGGTTTGACTCTGGTGCAATGCCTTATGCTCAATATCATTATCCATTTGAAAATAAAGAATTATTTGAGTCTCAATTTCCTGCAGACTTTATTGCAGAAGGTGTTGATCAAACTCGTGGATGGTTCTATGTATTGTTAGTTTTATCTTCTTTAATTAGTGGTACATCTAGTTTTAAAAACGTTGTTGTTAATGATATGATGTTAGATGCTCATGGTAAGAAGATGTCTAAGTCCGTTGGTAATATTATTAATCCAGTAGAAATTATGACACAATATGGTGCAGATACAATTCGTTTCTATATGATGTATACTTCTCCAGTATGGACTCCATTACGATTCGATGAGAATGGGGTAAAAGAAGTTTACTCTAAGTATATTTCTACTTTAAAGAATGCTTATTCTTTCTTCGAAATGTATGCAAATGCTGATCATATTGATCCTAGAGAATATAATATTCCAGTAGAAAAACGTGAATTAATTGACCGTTGGTTAATTTCTAAATTAAATCGTTTAGTTAAGAATGTTACAGAAGCAATGGAAGAATATGACTTGAATAAAGCTACAAAATACATTGTTCCATTCTTAAATGATGATTTATCAAACTGGTATATCCGTAGTAATCGTCGTCGTTTCTGGGATTCTGAATTAACAGATTCTAAGAAAGCTGTATATTTAACTACCTATGAAGTATTAGAAACATTATGTCGTTTATGTGCTCCTATTACTCCATTTGTTACAGAAGAAGTTTATACAAAATTAACTGGAGAAGAATCTGTTCATTTAGCTGATTATCCTACTTATGATGAAAAATTAATCGATACTGCAGTAGAAGAAAAAATGGATTTAGTTCGTGATATCTGTAGTTTAGGAAGACATGCAAGAGAAGAAGTTAATATTAAAGTACGTCAACCAATCTCTAATTTAATCTTACCTGCATTAGATAAGACTATTATGGGTGATTTAGATTTTGTTGTTAAAGAAGAATTAAATGTAAAAGAAATTACTTATCAAGAAGATATGAGTGAATACTTAGAGTATATTGTTAAACCAAACTTTAAAGAACTTGGTAAGACATTAGGACCTAAGATGAAATCTTTACAAGAATTAATGAAAAACTTTGGAACAAAAGAAGCTAATGAAATTAAGAATGGTGGGCTTGTTGTTACTCTTGATGGAGAAGATTTCAAATTAACAGAAGATATGGTTGTTATTACATTACAACAAAAAGAAGGATATGCTTCTGTTGTTAATGATCGTACTTGTGTTGTATTAGATACTACTTTAACAGAAGAGTTAATTATAGAAGGTCTTGCTCGTGAATTTGTTCGTACCGTTCAAGCATTACGTAAGGATGCTGACTTTAACATTACTGATCATATTATTGTTTCTTATAATGGTACTGATAAAGTAAAAGAAATGATGAATAAATATTATGATTATGTTATGGGAGAAGTTTTAGGAGACAAACTTGTAGAACTTAAAGATGAACCTGTAGACGAATTAAATGATGAAAAAGTAGTTATTAAAGTTGAAAGAGTAAAGTAATAAGAGGATAGTTTTATCCTCTTTTTTTTGATATAATCTTAGAAGAGAGGATGATGGATATGAAGGGGAGTAAAGATAAGGAGTTTATCGAACTTCGTAATCGCTTTTTTATCGGATTGTTTATTGCTTGTATTATTGGTGCTGTAGTAATACTCTTATTTTTTCAAAGATTTACATTTGGTATTGGAATATCTTCAAAGATGATGCAAAAACAGGATTTTGTGATTTATATTGATTCTTATGATTGTGGAGATTCATGCGATAAAGTAAAGAAATTATTGGATCAGAAAAATGTAAAATATGAGTCTTTAAAAATTGATTCACAAGAAGCGGATAATCTTTTAGAAAAGTATAAAATTACCAATACTGTAGAAGTTGTTCCAGCTGTTATTTATATTAAAGATGGAAAAGTTTATTCTTCTATGTTTGAAGTTACGAATTTAGAAGAATTAGAATTGTTCTTAAAGAATTATCAATTGAGTAAGTAGGTGAAGTATGAGTAAAGTAGCATTAGTAACGGGAAGTAACCGTGGGATAGGTAGAGCAATTATTGAAGAGTTTGCAAAGAATGGCTTGGATGTTGTTATTAATTATTGTCACCATGAAGCAGAGGCTAAAAAATTACAGACGATTATTTCAAAACAATATAATGTTTCTGTTATGGTTGTGAAATGTGATATTTCGGATGAAGATCAAGTAGAAAAAATGGTTAATGATATCTGTGATACATTTGGTGGAATCGATATCTTAGTGAATAATGCATCTGTTTGTCGTGATTCTTTGTTTATGGATAAGAAAATAAAAGAAGTAAAAAGAATTTTCGATGTTAATGTAATCGGAACTTATTTGGTAAGTAAATATGTTGCGAAGATTATGATGGAGAAAAAATCTGGTAAGATTATTAATATTGCATCTACGAATGCGATTGATACGTATTATCCAGAGGGTTGGGATTATGATGCTTCAAAAGCTGGCGTTGTATCTTTAACTCATAATATGGCAAGGGAGTTTGCTCCTCATATTCAAGTGAATTGTGTATGCCCTGGATGGGTTCGTACGGATATGAATAAAGAATTGACATATGATCAAGTTCAAGATTATAATAAGCAAATATTGCTAGGGCGTTTTGCAGAACCAGAGGAAATTGCTAAAGTAGTGGTTTTCTTGGCAAGCAAGGCTGCTAGTTATGTTAATGATTCTATTATTCGTGTAGATGGTGGAAAATTTAATGAGTAGAGGTGTATTATGTATCAAGAGTTAGGAATTCGTGAAAGTACAGTTAAACTAGTTAAAGACTGTGAAAAAGAATTAAAAGAAAGATTTGCTGAAATCGATGAGATGAGTGAATATAATAGTTTAAGAGTATTAAGTAGTTTTCATAAATTTGAAGTAAGTGAAGCACATTTTAATGCGACTACTGGTTATGGTTATAATGATTTAGGAAGAGATACAATTGAAAAAATCTTTGCAGATATCTTTGGTTGTGAAGATGCTATTGTTCGTAGTCAGTTTATTTCTGGGTCACATGCTTTAACCGTATGTTTCTTCGGATTACTTCGTCCAGGAGACTTATTATTAAGTATTTGTGGAAAACCATATGATACTTTAGATGAAGTAATTGGAATAGTTGATAATCCATCTTCTTTAAAAAGTTTTGGAGTAGAGTATGATCAAATTGATTTGATTGATGATGATTTTGATTATGATCGTATTAAGGAATATATTACAACGCATAAGGTTAAAGTAATTGAAATTCAAAGAAGTAAAGGATATTCTACTAGAGCAAGTCTTACATTAGATAAAGTAAAAAGAGTTATTGATTTTATTAAGAATATTGATCATGATATTATCATCATGGTAGATAATTGTTATTGCGAATTTGTTAGTCGTGAGGAACCAGTTGCTATTGGTGCAGATGTTATGGTTGGTTCTCTTATAAAGAACTTAGGTGGAGGAATTGCTCCAAATGGTGCTTATATTGCTGGTAGACATGATTTAATTGAGTTATGTGCAGAACGATTAACTCTACCAGGGGAAGGAAGAGAAGTTGGTCCGTCTCTTGGAATTAATAAACAAATTTTACAAGGATTATTCTTTGCTCCTAGTGTTGTTGCTAGTGCTTTAAAAACAGCAATTCTTGCTAGTAAAGTTTTAGAAAAATTAGGATATTCTGTAGATCCTACTTGGGATGCTGAAAGAGCAGATATCGTTCAAAATATTGCTTTTGGTGATCCTAATTTATTAATCGAATTTACAAGGGGAATTCAACAAGCATCTCCAATTGATTCAAATGCATTGGTAGAGCCTTCTGATATGCCAGGATACTTAGATCAAATTATTATGGCTGCAGGAGCTTTCACACAAGGTTCTTCTATTGAATTATCGTGTGATGGTCCAATTCGTTCTCCATATATTGCTTATATGCAAGGTGGAATTACTTATGATTATGGAAAATTGGGGTTAATGAAAGCGGTTGATCGTATTATTAAGGAGTAGTGTGATATGTTGGCTTTTTTTGGTGTTTTATTAGTTCTTGTTGTGATTTATTTACTTCTTAGTTTATTCTTTATTATTTTTGGAATTGTTGGATTATGGAGAATGTTTGAAAAAGCAGGAGAAGAAGGATGGAAATGTTTTATTCCTATCTACAACATCTATGTTTTGTGTACCATTATTGGAGTTTCTCCTTACTGGTTATTATTTGTATTTATTGCGAGCTTTCTAAATGCGGTTCCTGTTTTTGGCAATATTATCAGTATCGTTTCTTCTATTTATTTCGGTGTATTGGTTGCGGTTAGTACAGCAAAATCTTTTGGAAAATCGG
>JAFUFG010000076.1 GCA_017470045.1 Bacilli bacterium
ATTCTTTTACAATAGACTTTTCTACTTCATTTAGTTCATAGTTGATTCCAATCATTGTTTTCTCTTTTTCTGTATCATCTATAATACTATCGTATACACTTGACATTAGTAAGATAAATACTGGTATCATGATTGGACCTACTAACATCATAAGCAAGGATTTTTTATCACGAATAATTCCTCGTAATTCTTTTTTTATTGTAATCCATGTATTCTTAGTCATTTTCTACCCCTCCAATACTAGCAAAGAAAGCATCTCTTAAATTGGTTGTTTGTGTTTCTTTAATGATATTTTCTGGAGTGTTAATATTTAATACTTCTCCTTTATGAATCAATACGACACGGTCACAGATATTTTCTGCTTCTTCCATATAGTGAGTGGAATATAATATACATTTTCCACGTTTTTTTTCTTCTTTAATAAAGTTTAGGATTACTTGAGAAGAGATTATATCTAGTCCAGATGTTGCTTCATCTAGAATGTAATATTTTGGGTTATGAATAACACATCTTGCAATCCCTACTCTTTGAGTCTGACCAGTTGAAAGATTACCAATGCGTTGATGAGCAAACTTTTCCATATCGAATCTTTCAATTACTTTTTTTATTTCCTCTTCTTGCTTTTCTTTTGGTATATTGTAATACTCACAACACATCTTTAATAACTCATAAGCAGAGATATCTTTGTATAACTTCGTATTTCCGCTAAGAAATGCAATTTGCTGTTTGATTTCAATTGGATTCTTGTCATAAGTCATTCCTTCTATTTCAATCACTCCATCCGTTGGATCCATTATTCCCGCAATCATTCGAAGAAGTGTTGTCTTACCTGCTCCATTTGGTCCTAGAATACCAACAATTTCTCCATCTTCTGCAGTGAAAGATATTTCATTATCGGCTAGAAACTCTACGGTTTCTTTTTTATTGATTTGTTTTTTAAATTTTTTACTAATTTTATCTACTTTAATCATAAATACTCCTTAAAAGAAAAGAAATCGCTATAGTCTTTTTACTAATTGCACGATTTCTTCATTGATATCTTCGATTGTTCTTATTTCATTATCTTTAACACATTCAATTCGATCCCAATTATATAGTTCTGATAATTCAATATAGGCCTCTTCTGCTAATTTTAGATGTTCTGGAGATTTTTCGTGTTCATCTAAGAATTCTCTATTTTTCTTTAATTCACTCGATTTTTCATATGGCATATGTAAGAATATGGTCTTATCAGGTTTTGGTAATCCAAGTAACCAATACTCTAATTTATCAATCCATTGATACATATTAAATCTTTCGTCTTTATCATGAATTTTACTTCCTTGATGAGCAAGATTGCTTGTTGTATATCGATCTAATATAACATAGTAGTCTTCTTTTAAATACTTCTCAATCTCTGTCATATTATACTTACGATCTGCTGCATAGTATAAACATACAACATGAGGATCTACGTTTACTGCGCCTTCTTTAAAATAACTATCTCCAATTTCTGGTTTTCCTAAGTATGCTCCCCCTACTATTTTACCAGTCGGAGAATCATAATTTGGAAAACCAAATCGAATACACTTATGACCAGTTTCTTTTAACTTCTTTTCTAGTAATTTCGATTGGGTTTCTTTTCCAGAACAATCTGTTCCTTCAATAACAATGATTTTACCCATATATATCTATCTCCTATTCTTCAATATATACTTCTTATTTATCATATCAAACATTTGTCTTTGTCGCAAGAAAAATAAGTGTCTTCCTAGACACTTATATTATTCTCTTCATCAAATGGTACTTCTAGACATTTACGACTTGCTAGATAGTCACACATATGAACAAAATTTTGATATTTTGTTTTTGGACGTTCTAAAACTTCATTTCCGTCATAGTCTTTCGTCCATGGGCCCATATGGGTTTTAATGACATCTCCTAGGAATGTAATCTCAGATTCTTGTAGTTCTTCTAAATCAGATGCATGTTCCTTAATATAATTTGCCATTAAGATTGGATGGTCAAATCTCGTATATTTTTCTTTTGGATTTCCTAATTTTAATCCATCGTGTACTAATAAACCAATTAACATTAAATCTTTCTCATCGTCGGTATATTTGTCTCCAATACATGGATCCGATAATAACTCAAAACCTATCCTCATAGCTGCTTTACTATGTCTTAATAATCCACCCTCTCCTTGAGCATATGAAGGATGATATTTCCCAGTTGATGCAGCAGCTACTTCAAAGAAGTAATCTGGTA
>JAFUFG010000077.1 GCA_017470045.1 Bacilli bacterium
ATTCTAGCTTCTGCTTGAGCCTCTTCTGATAGAGGTACATGAACAGCCATCTGATCACCATCAAAGTCAGCATTAAATGAAGGGCAAACTAATGGGTGAAGACGGATAGCTTTTCCACCAACTAAAATCGGTTCAAATGCTTGAATTCCTAATCTATGTAGTGTTGGGGCACGATTCAACATAACTGGATGTTCTTTAATAACTTCTTCTACAATATCCCAAACAACGGGATCTTGATTATCAATTAATCTTTTAGCAGCTTTAATATTATGAGCAATATCTTTACTTACTAATCCATGGATAACATGTGGCTTAAATAATTCTAGTGCCATTTCCTTTGGAATACCACATTGATACATCTTAAGAGATGGTCCAACTACAATAACAGAACGACCAGAATAATCAACACGTTTTCCAAGTAAGTTCTGACGGAAACGACCTTGTTTTCCTTTTAACATAGATGAAATAGATTTTAGAGGTCTATTTCCAGCACCAGTAACACTTCTTCCTCGACGGCCATTATCAAATAATGCATCTACAGCTTCTTGAAGCATACGTTTTTCATTTTGAATAATGATTCCTGGAGCTCCTAAATCAATTAGCTTCTTTAAACGATTATTACGATTAATAACACGTCTATATAAGTCATTCAAGTCAGATGTAGCAAATCTACCACCATCCAATTGAATCATTGGTCTTAACTCTGGTGGAATGACTGGGATACAATCCATGATCATCCATTCTGGTCTATTACCAGATTTATAAAAAGCATCAAGAACATCTAAACGTTTTAGTAAACGAGTTCTTTTTTGACCTTGAGCACCTTCCAATTCCTTTTCAATTTCATCAATATCTTTCTTTAAGTCAACTTTCTTCAAAAGTTCTTTAATAGCTTCAGCACCCATACCAACCTTAAAGCCAGTACCATATTTTTCATAATAAGCTCTATATTCTTTTTCAGACAACGTCTGTTTATTTTCAAGAGGGGCATTTCCTTTATCTATAACAACATAACTAACAAAGTATAATACTTCTTCCAAATCTCTTGGACTCATATCAAGTACAAGACCCATACGAGAAGGAACTCCCTTAAAGAACCAAATATGAGAAACTGGAGTTGCTAATTCAATATGTCCCATACGTTCACGACGAACTTTAGAACGCGTAACTTCAACTCCGCAACGATCACATACAATATTCTTGTAACGAACTCTCTTATATTTACCACAAGCACATTCAAAATCTTTGGTAGGTCCAAAAATCTTTTCACAAAATAATCCATCTCTTTCAGGTCTTAGTGTACGATAATTAATTGTTTCAGGTTTCTTTACTTCTCCATATGACCATTCGCGAATTTTATCAGGAGAAGCAATACCAATCTTTAATGCTTCAAATTTATTAACATCTATCATTAAAAATCAGCTCCTTCCTCATCAAAATCTTCATCGAAATCATCTTCAAAATCTTCATCTTCTCTTTCATCAAAGTCATCATCGTCATTATAATCTCCATCATCATAATTATCTGCACTTTCATCAAAATTATTATCTTCTGGAGGATTAGTAACAATTTCTCTAGCAGGAGAATCAACTTCATCCATATTAGCACTTGAATCATCATGCTCTTCTGCTTCTTCAATTTCTTTAAGTTGTAAAGTTTCTCCTTCATCATCAATAATAGAAACATCTAAACCTAATGCTTGGAATTCTTTCATCAATACACGGAACGATTCTGGAACACCTGCTTGGTTAATTTCTTGTCCTTTAATAATAGACTCATAAACTTTAACACGACCTAATACATCATCAGATTTAACAGTAAGTATTTCTTGAAGCGTATGAGCAGCACCATAAGCATATAAAGCCCAAACTTCCATCTCTCCAAATCTCTGTCCACCAAATTGAGCTTTTCCTCCAAGAGGTTGTTGTGTAACTAATGAATATGGACCAGTTGCACGAGCATGTA
>JAFUFG010000078.1 GCA_017470045.1 Bacilli bacterium
AGTGGATGTTTATGAAGAGTAAGTATCGAATTCGTATTACTGGTAAGAATTGTGATTATTTTTTTCATATTCTTTTACAAAAAGGAATATCGATTTATTCTTTTTCAAAGAATGATTCGGATATTGAGATGCTGATTTCAGGGGAAGATTATTCAAAGATAAAAAAGATTAAAACTAGTTATCAAATTGATACGATTGATGTTTATGGGTATCCTAAAGTTCGAAACTTTATAAAGAAATATTCTTTTTTTCTAATTAGTTTTTTTATTTGTTTTTTTCTTTTGATTCTTAGTAGTCAATTTCTTTTTCAAGTTTCTGTATTAACGAGTGATCAAGAGATGGAAAAGATGATATTGGAAGATTTAAAAGTACGTGGTGTTTCTCCTTTTCATTTTCAAAAGAGTTATACGGATCGACAAAAGATTATTTCTTCTATTTTAGAGGAGGAGAGAGATTCGATAGAGTGGATGGAAATTGAAAGAATTGGAACGAAATATCAAATCCATGTGGTGGAACGAATTACCAATAAGATTGATACGAAGTGTGAGAGTCAAAATATTGTTGCGAAAAAAGATGCATTTGTTGTACGAATTGATGCTGTAGAAGGAGAAGTATCTACTGCGATTAATCGATATGTTCATAAGGGAGATCTTTTGATTAGTGGAGATATTCATAATAAAGAAGATCTTATGAAAAGAAGATGTGCAATTGGAAATGTAATGGGAGAAGTTTGGTATCAAGTAACAGTAGAAGTACCAAAACATTATTATGAAGAGAATGTTACTGGTAATATTGAAAGAAGAATTGGATTTGATTTCTTTTCTATTCAGACGAAGTCTCATTTTAAGACTTATCAAAGAAGAGAATATCCAATACTAGAAAATCCTATCTTACCTATGAAATTTTATTATGCGGAATATTTAGAAACGGATGTAGTGGATCGAATTTATACCTATGAAAATATTGATTCTTATGGTATTTAAATTGCTTCGAAAAAGTTACTTGATAAATTACCAAAAGAGACTCGGATTGTATCGAAAAAAATTTTGAAAAAGCAAGAGAAAAATAGTAGAATAATAGTAGAGGTGTTCTTCAAAGTTTTGGAGGATATTGGAGAGGTACAATTCATAGAGGAGGAAAATGATGTTAGAGAATCTGAATAATACAATACAGGATATTATAAATCTTACATGGCCAATGATTGTTATTTCTACCGTTGTTCTTGTTTCTATGAGAATTACGTATTTAACAAAAAATAAAAAGAATATTGTTTTGTATCAGGAATTATTAATGTTAAGTTTTATTCTTTATATTCTTTGTTTGTTCCAAATTGTAACGTTTCAAGATGATGTGACTTGGAGTACGAATAATTTTATTCCATTTAAAGAGATTTTGCGTTATAATATGGGCAGTCGTTTATTTATGAAGAATGTTATTGGAAATATGGCTTTATTTTTACCATATGGTTTCTTTGTTAGTTATTATTTACGAAATGAAAAACCACATTTAACACTTGTTCTTACATTAATTACTTCTTTTTCCATTGAATTTGTTCAATTGGTAATTGGTAGAGTGTTTGATATTGATGATATTCTTCTAAATTTATTAGGTGGTTATTTTGGTTTCTTAATATATTATTATATTCACAAGTTTTGGGAAAGACTACCAGCGATGTTTCGAACAGAATTATTCTTAAATATGGTTTCTGTTATTATATTGTTATTTATTATTGCATTGATATAGGAGTGTTTATGGATAGTAGTAAAATTGAAATTTTTAATCAAGTAGGAGAGGAAATACCAGAATTAGAAACGGTAGAGAAAGTTCTTTATTCTGCTATTGAAAAAGAAGGATTAGAAGGAATTAACTTTAATTTAATTATTGTTGATAATCCATATATTCATGAGTTAAATAAGAATTATCGTAATATCGATCGTGAAACGGATGTTATTACGTTTGCCTTAGAGGATGATGATACGATGGTATTGCCAGAAGATGTTCGAGTATTAGGGGATATCTATATTTCGATTGATAAAGCTCGTGCTCAAGCAGAAGAATATGGTCATTCTTTCTTAAGAGAAATTTGTTTCTTAGCAGTACATGGTTTTTATCATTTACTAGGTTATGATCATCAAACTCCAGAAGAGGAGAAAGTAATGTTTGGAAAACAAGAGGAGGTATTAAGTAATTATGGCATTACTCGATAGAATCCTTGATAAATTCTTTAAAAGAAGTCCAAAAAGAAATAAAGATACTGGTACTGCTTTACAACGTTATTGGAAAAGTTTTAATCATGCATTAGATGGTATTCTTTATGCTTTTAAGTATGAGCATAATATGATTATTATTTTTATCGCAACGATATTTGCAATTACGCTTGGAGCATGTCTTAAATTAGATTTATATGAATGGTTATTTATTCTCTTTACTTGTGGAGCAATTGCTGCTTGTGAGATGATCAATTCTTCCATTGAGGCAACGATAGATTTAATTACAACAGAGCAACACCCACTTGCGAAGATTGCAAAAGATACAGCTAGTAGTGCAACATTAATTTTATGCATTGTGGCTTTTATTGGAGGTATCCTTATCTTTTTACCAAAGATATTAGAATTATTATAGGAGGTAGTATGATAGAAAGATTAATCGAATTACATAAGAATAGTTATAGTCCATATTCCAATTATGCAGTTAGTGCAATTGCAGTTATGAAAGATGGAAAAGAATTTGTTGGTGTTAATGTAGAAAATGCTGCATATGGTGCATGTATCTGTGCCGAAAGAAGTGCTATATTATCTGCCATCAGCAACGGATATAAAAAGGGAGATTTCAAAGAATTATATGTTATGGTTTCTAGTGGAGAAGTAGGTACTCCATGTTTCCAATGTAGACAAGTTATTTCAGAATTATTTGATAAAGATTGCATTATTCATTGTTGCTCTACAAAAGGAGTTATTGAGGATCATACCGTTGAAGAAATGTGTCCTTATCCGTTTGGAAGTGATGATTTAAAATGAAATGTGGATTTGTTAGTTTAGTTGGTAGACCTAATGTTGGAAAAAGTACTTTACTTAATAGTTTGCTTGGTATGAAGTTAGCGATTACTTCTGATGTTAGTGGTACTACTCGTAATGTTATTCAAGGAATTTATAATGATGAAGATTCTCAAATTATCTTTGTAGATACTCCTGGAATTCATAAACCAACTCATAA
>JAFUFG010000079.1 GCA_017470045.1 Bacilli bacterium
AATAATGGCTCTACAGCAGGAAATACAGTTCCATACTATATTAGAAATATTCAAGTAGAAATTGGAGATGAAATGACAGATTATGAAGCACCGAATACATCTACAAGAAAAAATATAACAATTCCAAATGGTTCTAGTGGAAATAGAATGTTTTTGGCAAATTGGACAAAGCAATATTCTATTTCATATGATTTAGATGGTGGAACAATAACGAGCCAACCACTGGATTATACAAGTTTAACAGATAACTTTACTTTACCAGCTCCAACAAAAGAGGGATATAGATTTTTAGGCTGGACTGGTGGAAAAAATCAATTTGATCTATCATTAAAAAACAGTACAGGAGAAATGAATTCGATTGATAATGGATTTATATTAACTTCAAATGAAGAAATTGAGACTCCTGAAAGAAGAATTCAATTTGGATTCCCAAAACCATTATCACCAGGGGATTATACAATCTCCGCAAATATATCTGATAATGAGATTGGAGACTTAAGTAATTTAAGATTTGTGATAAAACGAGAAGACCATAGCAACATTGGTAATACTCATTCATTTGCTGATCCTACTTTCCATATTGATGAAGAGGGATATAATATTTATATCTTTATTCTAAATCAAGTGGAAACAGGAAAATCAGTTTCTATAAAAAATATTCAAATTGAAGAGGGTACAACGGCTACTACTTATGAATCTTATATTTCTACGCCAACAGAGACTATAACAATTGCAAAAGGTTCAACTGGTAATAGATTATATCGTGCAAACTGGATAAAACAATATCAATTAGATATTAATCATTTTGAAAGTGGAACTTGGATAGATCGAAACGTTTCTTCAGATTCAAGATATACTCATCTAAAATATGATGTTTATATTAATGGTGTATTAAAGAAAACCCAAGTATCAGATTTCAATGTTTACTATGATGAAGGAACAACTTACGAAATAAAAAATATTACTTACGATACGGATAAATATGAATTAATTACAGGAGCATCCGTTAATACAGGAACCGATAATTTTAGTTTTAATAATGGACTTTCTGGAACTTTATCACAATCATTAGTAAATAGAGGTACAGATAATATAAAAATTAATATAGAATTAAAAGAAAAGACAAGTTAAGCCTTGTCTTTTTCTATTTTGACAACCATCATCAACTTCTATATACTAGTAAGAGGTGATTCAAATGAGTATAGAAAATGAAATTTTTAAAAGAAGTATACCAAATGAAGAAAAACTTTTAGAATATGGATTTCAAAAGAAGAATAAAGAATTAAAATACGAAAAAACATTTTTAAGTAGTTTTAAAGCCCAAATAACGGTAAAAAATGATATCATTGAGGGAAAGGTCTTAGATATGGATTTGGACGAAGAATATACGAATTTTCGAATTGAAAATAATGTTGGATCATTTGCAAATCAAGTTAGAGAAGAGTACCAAGAGATTTTATTAGATATAAGAGAAAAATGTTTCTCCAAAAAGAGATTTATTTCTAATCAAGCAAATCGCATTGCAGATAAATTAAAAGAAAAATATAATGATGAGCCCTATTTCGAATGGAAAGATACACCAGATTTTGGAGTTTATAAGAATAAAAATACCAAAAAATGGTATGGATTAATCATGAATATTGCAAGAGAAAAAATAAAAGATGGAGAAGGAAAAGTTGACGTTCTAAATATCAAAATTGATGATAAAAAAATACCTGAGCTCTTAAAGAAAAAAGGATTTTATCCAGCATATCATATGAATAAAAAATATTGGATAACAATAACTTTAGATGAAACGGTAGAAGACAAGGATATTATGAGTCTTATAGAAGAGAGTTATGGTTATTCAGAAGGAAATTCTCCAGCTAGATCATCTCATGAATGGATTGTTCCTGCAAACCCAAAATATTATGATATTGAGTCTGCCTTTCAAAGAGAAAGAATAATAACTTGGAAACAAAGTTCTGATATCAAAGAAGGGGATATTGTCTATATCTATGTAGGATCTCCAGTATCCGCATTACGTTATAAGACAAAAGCCTTAAAGGTAAATATTCCGTATGAATACCAAGATAGTAATGTAAGAATGAATTACATAATGGAAATAGAATTATTAGAAGTGTATGACAAGAAAATATGTCCATTTTCAAAGTTAAAAGAATATGGAGTGAATGCTGTACGCGGTCCAAGATTTATGCCAAAAGAATTAAGTGATTATTTAAATAAAACAAAAGAGAAAGAAAAATAATTCTTTCTCTTTTTTTGCTAACTTACTACATAGTTAGTATGGTTCAAAACTCTTCATCTTATTACATTAGTAGTAAGTAAAGGAAAGATGTAATATGGAAAAGAACTATACCGATGCAAGAAAAATATTAGCGAATAATATTGTGTATTTTCGATTAAAGAATAACTGGTCACAAGAAGAGTTTGCAGAAGAATTAGGTACAACGACAACATATGTATCAAACTTAGAAAATGGTAGAAGAAATACAAGAATCGATTACATAGAAAATATAGCAGATGTACTTGGAGTACCAATTGATCAACTACTAGTAGACAGAGAACCAGTAAAGAAGAGAAGAGCCCCTAGAAAATAGAATACGTCAAGTATTCTTTTTTTTATACATATAATTTGATATAATAATTATTCGTATGGACAGGTGATATTATGGTATTAGATAAAATAAATAAGACCAATGATATTAAAAAAATAGATCAAAAAGAAAAGAAAATATTAGCACAAGAAATTCGAGATTACTTAATCGATGTTACTTCAAAAAATGGAGGACATTTAGCGAGTAATCTAGGCGTTGTAGAATTAACGATAGCCCTTGAAAGTGTTTTTGATTTAAAGAAAGATAAAATTATTTGGGATGTAGGACATCAGTGTTATGTCCATAAAATTCTAAATGGAAGAAAAGAAGAATTAAAAAGTATACGAAAACTAAATGGTATTTCTGGATTTCCAAAAACATCAGAATCAGAAACAGATTGTTTTAATACAGGTCATAGTTCTACTTCAATATCCGCAGCAATGGGAATGGCAAAAGCAAGAGATTTAAAACAAAAAGAGAACCATGTTATTGCCGTTATTGGAGATGGAGCATTAACTGGTGGAATGGCCTTAGAAGCATTAAACCATGTGGGATGTACCCAGACGAAAATGATTATTATTTTAAATGATAATGAGATGAGCATTTCAAAAAACATTAGTGGAATGAATAAACTTTTGACAAGACTTCGTAGTAAGAAGACATATCGAAAAACAAATCGAGAAGGAAGAAAAATTATTTCAAGTATTCCATTATTAGGAAAACCAATCACAAAAATCGTCAGTAAAGGAAAGAATGCAGTAAAACAAGTATTTGTTCCTGGAATGTATTTTGAAGAGAGTGGTATAAAATATTTAGGACCAGTAGATGGACATAATATTGAAGCAATGGAGCATCTATTAGAAAAAGCTAAGTCAATTGAAGAACCTGTGTTAATTCACGTCTTAACGAAAAAGGGTAAAGGTTATTTGCCAGCGGAAGAGAATCCTTCAAAATTTCACGGGATTGGACCATTTGATAAATTAACAGGAGAAACAATAGGAAAAAAGAAAAAAGATTATTCAAAAGTATTTGGAGAAAAACTAGTATCCATTGCGAAAAGAAATAAAAAAGTAGTAGCAATAACTGCAGCAATGAGAGATGGGACAGGATTAAGTTTATTTGCAGAGGAATTCCCGGAACGTTTTTTTGATGTTGGAATTGCAGAACAACATGCCATTACATTTGCAGCAGGTCTTGCCAAAGAAGGAATGATACCAGTTGTAAATATTTATTCATCTTTCTATCAAAGAGCCTATGATCAAGTGATTCATGATGTATGTGCTCAAAACTTACCAGTTGTTATGGTAGTAGATAGAGCAGGAATTGTAGGTGCAGACGGAGAAACTCATCAAGGAATATTTGATATGTCATTCTTTAAAATAATTCCAAATCTAACGATAATGTGTCCAAAAGATTTTCAAGAATTAGAAATGATGATGGATCACGCAATAGAATTAAAAAGACCAGTTGTAATTCGTATTCCAAGAGGTGGAGAAAGTTCTACTACTTTTGAAAAAAACAAACGTCTACAACTTGGAAAATGCGAAGTAATAAAAGATGGTAATGATATTACATTAATAGGTATTGGAAAAACCGTTTCAAAAGTAACAGAAATAGGAAATATATTAGAAAAAGATGGAATACATTCAGAAGTAATAAACGTAAGATACTTAAAACCATTGGATAAAAATACAATAAAAGATAGTATTCGAAAAACAAAAAAAGTGGTAGTTGTAGAAGATTCTACCTTAATTGGAGGACTAAGTTCTTCCATTAAAGAATTAATTGCAGAAGAAAATATAGTTTTAGAAAATTCATTTTATTATGCTTATCAAGATAAGTTTATTCCTCATGGAACTCCAGAAGAATTAGAAAAAAAATACAAAGTAGATATAGAAAAAATAATAGAAGATATAAAAGGTGAGTAGTATGACAAAGGAAAGTAGTCATAAAAAATTAAAGGGATTTTTTATCGGCGTTAATTTAACAATCGTAATGGGCTTGGCAACATTTCCAACGATTAGTGCGAATATAAGAGAAAAATCAAGTTATCAAAATAATGTACAATTGTTAGATAGTTACAATAAATATCTAAATGATTATGCAAAAGATTTTGATTTAAAAGAATTAGAAGATATTGATGTATTTGTAAAAATAATGGATGAAATAAAAAGAGAAAACACATACAAAAGAATGGAAGATATTCCATACGGATATGAAAGATTATTCTTATATGAAAACCACTTTGGAGATTGTTCCAATATGGCCGATGATATGACTGCAAAATTGAATAAATTAAATAGTATGTATAATGCTAGAAACTTAGATGTGAAAATGGAAACAGCGGATGAAATTAGTATTAATTTCTTTGATCAATTTTTAAATGATCATAATATAAAAGCAAATCATTCTGTAACGGTAGTAGATATAGGAGAAGATTCCATCGTATTAGATCCGACAAATCAAGTGATTGGCACTATAAAAGATGGAAAGATTATTTTATTTGATAGTGATTTGAAAATGCATCTTACACCATTTTCTAGTTATATGAAAAATGGAATTACAGATCTAGTTTCGATTGAAAAGGATATTGTAAAAAGTTACCACAATGACCATGTAAAAGAACTTCAAGAAAAATATGGAAAAGATGCACAAGAAAAAGCAAAACAAAAGATAAA
>JAFUFG010000080.1 GCA_017470045.1 Bacilli bacterium
ATGGAGAAGATAAAAATATTTTAAAAGATTATTTAGGAACATTTGAACTTCGAAAAGATTCTATTTTTGAATATAATTATTCTAGAAATAAAGCATATTCCATTATAAAAAATAAAGAGTAAAAAAAATTACTCTTTTTTTTATTTTTAATTTTCATTTAATAATAAAGGTCTAATATTTTTGTTGTAAGGAGGAGATGCCTATAAGAAATATGATAAAATAGATATAAGATGGAAACGGAGAAAATGATATGAAGAAAGAGAATATGAAATATATTGCATTAATTCCAGCATATAATCCAGATGATAAAATAGAAGAATTAGTAAAACGTTTATTAGAGAATGACTTTGAAACAGTTGTTGTAGATGATGGTAGTAAGGAAGAATGTCAAATTCATTTTGAAAATATAAAAGATTATTGTCATGTCATTCATCATGAAGGAAATAAAGGAAAAGGTCGAGCATTAAAAACTGGTTTGACTTATATTACAGAAAACTATGAAAAGTATGTTGTTGTTACTCTAGACTGTGATGGTCAACATACTATGAAAGATGCCCTAAGACTATGTGACTATTGTTCTCATCATCAAAACGTATTAACGCTTGGTAGTCGTAAATTTGATACGAATAATGTACCACTACGTAGTAGATTTGGTAATATGGTTACTCGATTTGTCTATTTTATTTCTACCAAAACAAAAGTATTTGATACACAAACTGGATTACGTGCCTTTAGCTCGAATCTAGTAGATCCGATGTTAGAAATCGAAGGAGAAAGATTCGAATACGAAATTAATGTATTATTATATTTTTCTAAAAATAGAATTCCTATTAAAGAATTAACGATTAAAACCATTTATCTAGATAATAATTCTAGTTCTCATTTTAATCCAATTAAAGATTCTTTTAAAATCTACCAAGAAATATTAAAATTCTCTTTATCTTCTATTTGTTCTTTCTTAATAGATATTATTCTTTATTCGATATTTTTGTTCGCATTTGGTAGTTTCGCATTAAAAGTACAAATATCAAATGTCCTTGCAAGAATATTTAGTGCTACATTTAATTTTACAATGAATCGTAAATTCGTATTCCAAAAGAAAAATGATTTAAAAAAATCAATTCTTTCTTATATTGCTTTAGCATTATTTATATTAGTTATGAATACTTGTTTATTAAGTATCCTTGTTTCTTTTGGAGTTCAAAATATTATTGCGAAAGTTATTACTGAAATTATTTTATTTATTGTTAGTTTTTTCATACAACATGTTTTTGTATTTCGAGGAGATGATAATGTATAAAGAAGTATAAATTATTTATTTGTTATTTTATCCTATTAGTAGGATTTACCATATATTTTATTTTAGACACTTTAGTAATATCGAATGTTTATCAAGTAGTAGAATCAAAGTCTAGTAGTGATACAGATACTGGTGAAGTAACTTCTACTAGTACTAGTTACTCGGATGATCATATTAAAATTACGATAAAAGAATATTATGAATATCATACAAAGATTTATGTTGCAGATGTAGAAGTAGATGATTCAAAATATTTAAGTACTGCTTTTGCACAAAGTTCTTACGGAAAAAATGTTACGGATAAAACTAGTGAAATTGCGGATAGCGTGAATGCAATTCTTGCGATTAATGGAGATTATTACGGAGTAAGAAAAGCAGGATATGTAATTCGTAATGGAGTCATCTATCGTGATACTACTTTAAGTAATCAAGAAGATTTGGTTATTTATGAAGATGGAAGTTTTGAAATTATTAATGAAAGTGATATTACTTGTGAAGAATTATTAAAGAATGGTGCTTATCAAGTATTTAGTTTTGGTCCAGGGTTAGTTGATAATAACAAAGTGTTAGTAAGTACTTCTACAGAAGTTGGGAAAGCTATGGCAAGTAATCCTAGAACAGCAATCGGAATTGTTGATTCCAATCATTATGTATTTGTTGTTAGTGATGGAAGAACAAGTGAAAGTGAAGGATTATCTTTATATCAACTTGGTACTTTCTTAAAAAATTTGGGAGTATCCAAAGCTTATAACTTAGATGGTGGTGGATCTAGTACGATGGTCTTCCAAGGAACTGTTATTAATAATCCAACTACGAATGGAAATCGTATTTCTGAAAGGGAGGTGTCTGATATTGTCTATATCGGTTATTAGGAAAACACAACTTGTTTATTTATTTGTTAGTCTTTTCACTCTACTCTTTAGTTTAATTTATGAAGTGTTTTCTCATGGAGTCCTTTCTTACTATATGTTATTTGCATTTCTAATTCCACTTTGTGGTGGAGGTATCTTATTTCTTTGTAACAAAGAAGATGTGAAATACTTAAACTTATATCATTGTGTTTTTTCAACATTTACAGTTTATTCGATTATGAAAGGTTTCTTAGAAATCTATGGAACAACAAATACACTTTTAAATTGTTATCTCGTTGTGGGTGTTGTTCTTACTTTCTTAACCATTTTTCAATATATAAAAATAAGAGTTAAATCATAACTCTTTTTTGTTATAATGAAATTAAGGTGATAATATGAATTGTTCAAAATGTGGAAAAACTAGTAAAAGGGATTTTTGTATCTATTGCGGTTATAAAGAAGATGGAACATATATAAAGAATAAGCCTGCTGAAGAGACTTTATTAGAATTATATTTTGATGAAGATTTTGAAAAATTTTCTTTCAATAAAAATTGGATCTTATCATTTTTATTAGGTCCATTATATTTTATTCGTTATAAAGTTATTCTTCCTGGAATTCTTTTTACTATTATAGATTCCCTTTGTAATTTCTTTATATTAGAAATCAGTACTATGACGTTAACAAGTGGTTTCACAATATTAGTTCGATTATTTTATTTTATTTTTGAAAGATTATTATGGTGTACGATGAATAATATTCTATTAACTTATTTTATAGAGAAAAAATTAGAAAGAATTAAAATAGAAAATCCTGATAATTATAAAAGTATCATTTTTGAAAAAAGTAATCATAGAACTATTTCTTATTTTTTCATAATTTTTATTTTTATATTATTATTAATATTAAGAATTTGTTTTCATAATATTTTTTTCATATAAAAAGAGAATTAAATTAATTATCTTTTTTTGTTTCAAAATTTAATGGAGTAATAAT
>JAFUFG010000081.1 GCA_017470045.1 Bacilli bacterium
ACGACTAGAGATGAGATTTCTCGTGATGGTTTTATTACTTATCGTAGTTCTTGCGTAAATGAATTAAATTCTATTTTCCAAACTAGTAAGAAAACGGATCAAAAGAAACTTGTTTTATACGAAGGAGAGAATGATGATATTGTTTGGTATCCTTTAGAAAAATTTGATCCTGTTTTTCATAATTCGAATCGTTATTATCGAATTGGTAGAGGAACTAGTTTTGATGAGAGATTCTATTCTAGAGTTCCTTATGTTGTAGATTTAGGAAATTTACATGTTTCGAATCTGGAAGATTTTATTAAAGAAAATGCTGGCCTAACAACCCACATAGAGCATTATACAAATAGTACTATGTTAAAGAATGATTTATTATCTAAAACATTATATTTATTTGATCATGAAGAGGCAGCGGTTCATTGTGACTATGAACCTAGAGATGATGAACCACCAGCTTTTCTTAATAATCCAGTTTACTGGTTTAATTATATTACTTGTTCCGTGAACCAATTCTTTAGTGACACTAACGTTGTTCATGATGTTCGAGATATACTTCGAGGAAGTTATGCTTATCAGTCTATGGATAATCAATATCCTATAGAAGTATTAGATGGTTATACGGATACGGAACATCATGGCAAATCTCGTTAATTCATTCTTGTCAAAAAAATGTTCGTGTTATAAAATAGTAATAGTATAAGGAGTAGTTTTTATGTATATTGATGTTATTGTATTAGTTATTTTAATCTTAATAGTAGTTATGTTCTTTAAGAGATTTTCATCATTTGTTTTCTTTATGGCAATTGTAGATTTATTCTTACGTATTATGTCATTTATTCGTGATAATTGCGGATTACCAGATTTAAGCAATCTATTACTTAAGTATTTACCTTCTAATGTATTTGCTATTATTGATAAGTATTTAACTCCAGGGCAATTACCTAATGTTATTTTAAAATGGTGTTTTGTTATCCTAATGATTATCTTTTTAGGTTATATTGTTAAGATTTTTATTCATAAGAAAAAAATCTAATCTAGTATTCGAATGTAGAGATACGAATTGAATATTCGTATCTTTTTTTGTATAATTTTTTATAGGTGATAATATGAATTCTGGTCAAATTATGAAGTGGTTTATGGATCATAATGAGATTCTTAAAAGGAAAGAAGATCTTTCTCGAAGAAATTATTTAACTTTTATAGCATGTGTTTTATTAAAAAATGATGAAGAAGTATCTTTTGAAGAGGAAAATATTATTATTTCTTCTGGACCAGAGAAATATTCTTTTGATAAGGATACGGAATTGTTCTTAAGGTGTTTAAATCGTTACCTTGGTTATTATAATGAACTTTTTTTCGATAGCGGTTTTGTTTATTTGAAGTCTAAAGGGATTACTAAGTTTCGTGGCAAGTATTTTGAGTTATATGATATCTTTTTCCCTTTAAGAGAATCTATTGATTATTATAAGAATTATGATTTTGATAAGAAGGTTTATTATAATGGTTATAATACTTTCTTTTATCCAGAAGATATGGAACTTACAGATGAGGAATTTGCTTTATTCCAAAAGCATTATACGAATCAAAGTGCAATTGAAGTGTATCGATCTGATGGAAAAATAATCATGTATTAATTTTTTATAAGACATATAGCGACAAATTTGTCGCTTTTTTTGTGCTATTTTTTTATTGGTGATGCGATGAAAGTATATTTGGATTTATATTTTCTATTGAATTATATTTTGGATATTAGTTTATTGTATGGTACTGGTGTAATTCTTAGAAGGAGAGTTTCTAATGTTCGATATTTTATTGGGAGTAGTATCGGTAGTCTTAGTATTTTCTTACTATTTGTATCTCATTCTATTTTGTTAGTCGGATGTAAGATGCTGATTAGTAGTCTTATGATTTTGACTACTTTTGGAAGAAAATCTTTTTTCTTAAATCTTTTCTATTTTTATATTTTAAGTATTATTTTGGGAGGTACTTTTTATTTATTTGGAGTTGATCATTATCAATATAATTATTTTGTTTTGATTCTTGGAACTCCATTTATTTTATTTGTATTTATCCGTAATAATATTCAGAATAAACGTTTTAATTATCATAAATATCCAGTAGAAATTTATTATGAGAATGAAGTGTTTCGTACTTATGGAATGATTGATACTGGAAATTGTTTGATAGATCCATATAAGAAGAGAGGAGTGATACTAGTGAATTATCCATTTAAAATTAATAAGAATAAGCGGATTTTAGTACCGTATTGTGTATTAAAAGGAAATGGATTATTAGATTGTTTTGTACCAGATAAAGTACTGATTAATGAGAAGGAATATTCGAATTATTTAGTTGGAGTATCAAAAGATATTTCTTTGGGTGGCGGAGATTGTATTTTACCGAATAGTGTATTGGAGGAAATATGAGAAAAATATTAGAGTTTTTATTGGGGTTATTTCGACAGAGTTTTTTCTTTATTGGGAGTAATGATACTTTACCGGAACCTTTGTCGAAAGAGATGGAAGAGTTTTATATTGACTTAAAGGATGAAGGAGATCCTCATGCGAAAGATGTTTTAATTGAACATAATCTTCGACTGGTTGTTTTTCTTGCGAAGAAGTATGAAAATACGGGAGTAGATTTAGAAGATTTGGTTAGTATTGGAACGATTGGATTAATTAAAGGAATTAATACATTTTCGAAAGGAAAAAAGATTAAATTAGCAACTTATGCCTCAAGATGTATTGATAATGAAATATTGATGTATTTAAGAAAGAATAAAAAGATTCGTACGGAAGTTAGTTTCGATTCTTCTTTATCTTATGATGCAGAAGGGAACGAATTACATCTAGAAGATGTATTGGGAACGGATGCTGATATTGTTACTCGCGGGATTGAAGATGAAAACGATCGTCGAGTAATGATAAACGAAGTCCTGCATCTTGCACCTCGCGACCGTGATATTATGATTTTACGTTATGGATTAATGGGACATGAAGAACTGACACAAAAGGAGGTTGCAGAAAAGTTAGGGATTAGTCAGTCATATATTTCTAGAATAGAGAAGAAGGTGATTAAACGATTAAAGACTCTTGTTAGCTAGGGTCTTTCTTTTTTTTTAATTTTATGATATAATATAGCCAATTTTAAGGGGCGTTTTTATGGATAATGATGATTTATTATATTCTTATGATTCTGATAATTGGGTTAATATGGAACCAGAATCTTTTTTTAATCCAGACTTTCGAAAAAAGGTCTCTATGAATTCTTCTTATGGTTGTTTATTGGTTGAAGGATTTATGGGCTATCTTGGTGAAGTTCTTTTAACGTCTAAAGTTTTAGAAGAAAATAAGAAAGATACAACTGCTTATTATTTTGAAAAGGGTGAATGGTCTTGCGTTTCTTATGATTTAATTGAATTATTAGAAAAAGAAATGAAAAAAAGACTTTACTCAAATAAAATTTATTATATGGTTCTTGCTAATTCTAAAAATCATAAGTTTTATATTAATTTTATGCACCCTTTGACTATGGATGAAGCTGCTAAAGTTTTAAAGAAACACACGGATTTATCTGTTCACTCTATTACCACACCTTTTGGTGAAGAATACAAAGTCAATTCTATGGAATGCTATAAAAATGGTCATAGAAAATATGTTAACAATCCTTATCATATTTATACTTTTGACCAAAGGGATGCTGCTAAATTGTTGTTCTATTGTAATACTATTCCATCTACTGGTAGAACTAGTGGTAATAAGAAATATTATAATTATTTTTGTATACCTGAAAATCATGCTTTTAAAGATTCATATAAGAATTATTTTAATTACTATACAATTCCTATTAATGGTTATGTTTTAGATCATAATCCACCAATTAAAAAATTGTCACCAGGTTTTTATTTTTGGCATTATCATTTTGATCGAAAGCATCTTCCTAATACTAAGATTCCGATGGAAGGCCATGTTTTTTTTGGAGTGCCTATCTTTATTTCTAATAATGATCTTAATCAGTTAGGCAATAATCATCCCTTTCATTTATCTGAATTGGAGATGTTTCATGGTGATTCTTCATTATTAAGAGATTATTTAGATAATATTTCTACTGATGTTGGTAATCGTATCTTATCTTATGCGAAAGTTAAAGAAAAAGTTAAACAGAAAAGGTTTATTCCTGTGAAAGATAATTTTTATATTAAAGACTAATTTTTAGTCTTTTTTTTCTTTTTTTGATATGTTATATTTTTTCTATGATTAGGAGAAATAATATGAAAAAAATATCTGATTTACAAGAAAAATATAAAGTATTCTTTTTATTCTTTTATACTTTTGTAGGATGGTTTGCTTTTTCAGTATTTGGATATCTTCCATTAAAATTTAGTTTTCCAGTTCCAGTTGAAAAACAAACTATGAATTCTGTTTTTTATTCGACTGGTCCTTCTTTTTATAATCGTATGTCAAAATTTGAGAAAAAGACTTTACCAGCTGGTACTATTAATAGTTTAGATATATTTAATAATAATCATTTTGATCAAAAAGGATTGTATTATGATTCTTCTAAGAATGAGTATTTTTATCAGCAACAACGTTATCTTTTAACTTTTCAATTAGATAAAGAGAGTCTTTCTAAGATGGTAGATATCAATACGAATTATGATGGCGGTTTTGTTTCTTTTCAAAATTACCATATTTTGACGAATGTATTAGAAGGTACTTTTATTTATGGTACTCAGTTTAATCAACATACTAGTTGGATTAAACCTGAAAATCTTATTAATTATCGCTCTTACTATGGTGGACAATCTCATTTTAAATATCAAGAAATTACAGAGTTTTTAGAAACTAGTGAAAAGGAGTCTATTTCGATGAAGGAATTGTGTTCCATTCTTCAATTGGTTCGTAATCGTATTCTTCTTGGATGGTATCCAGAATCTAAGACTGCGGTTTTTTTAGATAAAAATGGTAATCAGTATACTCTTGTAACATATAAAATAGGCGATAAAGAGCCAAAATCTTATGGACCTTATGAATTTTCTGATACTGTAACGTTATCTCGCTATGATAAGGAAAATTGTTTATTGTATGATACTGGTAACCATAAGATTTCAAAATTGAATTTTGTAAAAAATGAAACTACTGTACTACGAGAATTCCCAGAAGATACTGTCAATTTTTCTTATCGTATTCGTGAGGATGGTCGATATGTACTTGTTGGATATGCTTGGAATGAGAAAGAAAAGGGACATCTATGGTGCTATGTAGAAGGTTTAGAACCACCGATTGTTACGAATGCAAAAGCAGATTTTGCAAAAAACAATGCTGTTGTAGTAGGGGAGAATCATTATACTTTATTCCGTAATCGTGGAGGCGATTTATCAAATGATTGGCTTTATGTTGATTTCGGACAATATATTAAGGAGGGAAAATAGATGAAGCAAAAAATTGATGAATTCTTAGAAGAATATTTTAACGATTATACGGAATATACAGATGTTCCACTTCCTTTATTTTTTCCTTTCGCTATTACTTTTTTCATCCATGGTATTTATTGCTTTCTTCGAGGAATCTTTTCTACTGCATCTATTAAACCAGCTTTCTTTCTTACTACTGGTTTTGAATATTTGTTATTTTTTGGTTATTGTTATTTCTTTATTCTTTGTTTTTTATATGATTATTATAAAGAGAAGAAACCAAAATATATTTTATATGCATTTATTGCTTTATTTGTAGGATTTTTATTATTAAAAGTTGCGGAATACTTTGGAGCATATTTCTATTTGTTAATTCTAATATTTGTTGTTTTATGTTTTGCTGGGGTTGGTGTTCTTGGAGCAGGTGTTGTTATCGGTGAAACAGCTTATATAATAATTGGTCCAATAATTGGATTTGCGACATCTTTGCTACCTATATTTGCATTTCTTATTTTAATTATGTCTTTTTTACAATTATTTGGATAATTTACTCTTTTGTTAGGAGGGATTCCTATGCTAAATTTTCCGTATTATAGTATGGATGATTGTTCTATTTATAGTTTTGATTTATTATCAGATTATTTTAAAAGCGAACGAATTTTAGTTAAGCTATTCGAATCTGCGGTTCGAATGAAGAATTATGAAAAGATTGATATTATCGTGAATAGTATGTACTGCTATTTATGTGATATTATTGATCTTTCGGATTCTTTTTCTATGGTACCTTCGGATGATCGTTATTCGGATTTAAAAAAAGATACGGATGGTCATTTTTTTCTAGATGCGGATTCTAAGAAACAATTAAAATCACGAATTCAGTTTTCTTTATCTTATGATAGAGAGTCTCCTGTTTTCTTAAAAGATTATTCTTCGAAACATTTGTATTCTAAAGATACGGATGATTGTTATACTTATTCTTTTTACTTAAATGGAGAAGAATTATTAGAATTTCAATCTTCTATTTGCTTATTTTTTGATTCTCGGATTATCGATGAGATAGAAGACCATCATCGAAAGTATCAAGATTTGATAGATGCGAATTTATTGGAATAAAAAAACAAGTCATTGACTTGTTTTTATATGTATCTGTTTTCTAATATTTTATAGTGAAAACTATTTAGTTCTTCTAATTTTTCTTTTGGTAATTCTACTAGATAAGTAATATTTTCTTCGTATTTTTTATCGATAATATGATTGTCTTTTAAGATATAGTCTAATTTTTTTACAGATTCATAGTTTGTTTCTATTTGGACTAGGTATCCTTCTATTAATTCTTTTGTTTCGGATTCTTGTAGGGTAGAAGTTAAACTTTTGGTGTAGGCTCTAACTAAGCCTCCTGCACCTAATTTAATCCCACCGAAGTAACGAATTGTGATTGCTAGTACATTTATTAAATTTTCTTTGATTAGAACATTTAACATTGGAATACCGGCTGTTCCGCCTGGCTCTCCATCATCGGATGATTTTTGCGAATCAAGTGTACGGAATGCATAGCAATAATGAGTTGCTTTTGGATATTCTTCTTTTGCTAGATCTAGTTCTTTTTTGATATCTTCGGAATTATTGATGCGGATTAACTTCGTGATAAATCTAGAATTCTTTACTTCAATTTCAACAGTTTTATTTTCTAAAATGGTTTTCATTAAATCACCTGATTAAATTATATATTATTTACTATTATATTTCTAGTTTTGTGGTATAATTTAATGTAGAGAAAGGGTGTTAAAAATGTTTGATAAATTTTTTAAGAAGTCGAAGCGTAAAGAAACAGAAGTTGATATTACGAGTTTAAATGATATTATTCGTACTAGTCGTAAGTTAATTCGAATTGGTTTCTTTATGGCAATTGTATGTTTAATCTTACTTGGAACTTACTTAATTCAAGAATGGAAGATCTTAAAGTATGTAGGAGAACTAATTACTGTCATTTCTCCAATCTTTATCGGATTTATACTTGCGTGGTTATGTATTCCAGCTGTTAAGTTCTTGGAAAGTAAAAATGTACCAAAACTATTATCTTGTATCATTGTTTATGTAGGAATTCTTGCATTCATCATTATTTTACTTAGTGCATTGGTTCCATCCTTTGTTGCACAAATGGGAGACTTTGCTACATCATTACCATCGATTATTGAAGAGATTAAAGATTTTAGTGATGGAATCTTCCGTTGGATGAATAATTCAATTATTGATTCTATGGATTTAAAAGAAAATATTTATGGAGCAATAGAAGGATTTGCGAAAGAATTTACTACGGATTTACCAAATAAGATCTTTGTTGTTGGTAAAGGAATCGTTAGTGGAGGAATTAATGTTGTACTAGGATTGATGATTGGATTCTACGTATTATTTGATTTTGATAAGTTAAATAATGGTTTAAAAGGAATGTTACCAGTTACTTGGAGAGATGGT
The DNA here is from genome assembly GCA_017470045.1 of Bacilli bacterium. Next base: position 7,883 of record JAFUFG010000081.1, read on the forward strand.
TATGATGATTTATGTAATCGTTTAAATAATTCTCTAAGAGGTTATGTACAAGGATTATTAATTGTTATGTTACTTGTATTCTTAACACAAAGTATTGGTCTTACTTTAGCTGGATTAAAGGCTCCATTACTATTTGCATTATTCTGTGCAATTACTGATGTTATTCCTTATTTTGGACCATATATTGGAGCAATACCTGCCGTTATCGTTGGATTTACGATGAGTCCAATTGTTGGTATTTGCTGTATTATTTCTATTGTAGTTGTTCAGTTATTAGAAAATAATTTCTATCAACCATTAATTATGGGACATACTATGAAATTACATCCAGTTACGATTATGATTGGATTACTTGTATTCGAACATTTCTTTGGAATCTTAGGAATGATCGTTGCAACACCTGCTATTGCATGTATTAAAGTAATCATAATGTTTATTAATGAAAAAACTGGAATTGGTACGAAAGTTACAGGAGAAGAAGAAAGTAAATAATCTTCTTCTTTTTACTTGTATAAATTTTATTATTTTGTTAAAATATATTTGTATATTTTTTAAGGGACGTTGATTTTAGACGAGTACTTATTTGATTTATTTTAGAGACATTCTGGTTGGTGTAAAGAATGATGATAGAATAAGGAAGCTACTAAAGGAGTCTCATCGGGAGACCGTTATCAAAAAGAGTAAATAAAAGGATGGTACCGTGCTTTATGCACTCCTTAGGTATCATTCTTTTTTTGTTTAGGAGGGACTATGAAACTATTTATTATAGCTGGTAAGGCAAAGTGTGGTAAAACAACGTTTGGTAATTACTTGAGAGAAGAATTAAAAGAATATGGATATAAACCTTGTGTGATGCAAATAACTGGTCCACTTTATGGATATGCAGAAGATTATTTTGATTGGGATCCAAATAGTGATGAGAAGCCTCGTGAATTCTTACAAAAGATGGGTACTGATATTATTAAAGAAAAACTTGGTAAGAAAACATTTCTTTTAGATCGTTTATCTGAAGATATTGATATCTTAAGTGAATTCTTTGATACCTTTATTATTACGGATGCTAGATATCCAGAAGAGATTACTTATTTTAAAGAGAAATTTGATAAGGTTTGTACCATTAAATTACTTCGTAATGATTATGAAGACAATTTAACGGATAGTGAAAGAAACCATATTACGGAAGTTGCGATGGATGAATATGATGATTTTGATTATATCTTGGAAAATGATGGGTTAGATTCTTTAAAGAATACGGCTCATATCTTAGTAAAAAGCGAAGAGGAGGCAGAGGGTCTTGAATAAACTATATGCAATCGTTGGAATGAGTGGTAGCGGCAAAAGTGTTGTTACAGATTATCTAGAAGAAGCTGGTTGGTCTAAGTTATATTTTGGTGGTATTACTTATAAATTAATGAAAGAAGCTGGAATTGAAAGAACAGAGGACGGAAAAAGTGAGAAGGAGTTTCGTGAGAAGCTTCGAGCGGAACATGGACCTGAATGTTATGCGAAGTTCTTAGAACCAGATATTCGTGTTGAATTAGAAAAAGGCAATGTCGTATTAGATGGCCTTTACTCTTGGTACGAATATAAATATTTAATTGAAAGATTCCCAGAATTAAAATTAATCTGTGTCGTTGTTGACAAAGAATTACGATATGAAAGAGTAGGCAATCGACCTGATCGTCCATTTGATCGTAGTGCGATTGAATATCGTGATTTATCTGAAATTGAGAATCTTTATAAAGGTGGTCCTATTGCTTTTGCAGACTATTATATTTTAAATAATACCGATAAAGATAATGAAATTAA
>JAFUFG010000082.1 GCA_017470045.1 Bacilli bacterium
AATATCGAATGAAGCAAAAAAATGTAATGTTTCATGAAAAACAGGAAGCATACAAATATCAAAATTTAGGAAATGGAACAGCAGTTGTATTTATCAGAGAATATGTCGGAGAAGAAAAACAAAAAGATGAGAACGGTTTAGAAACTGTTCTTTTTGTTTACAATCAAAATGAATTTATTGTTAATATAAACGAAATCCCTGAAGATATAATTATGGAGAATCCGATTTCATGGATTAATTATTGTCCTTATGAAAATAATATTTCGTTAGAAAATAGAGTAGAAGCCTTAGAAATGGCTTTGCTAGAGATTGCAGAGGTGATGTAAAATGGTTTTATTTTATGTTATCCAAATTAGAATGAAAAGGATAACAATAGAAAAAGTTCCTTTAAAATGGAAAGAAGCAGTTATGAAAAAACTTGAAGAGGAGTAAAAGATGAAATATGATGAAATAAAAATTTTCTTCATTGTTTTACTAGCAATATTAAATTTTATAACTATATTTGGAAGTGCAATAAATCTCATATTAAATTGGAAAAAACAAAGTAAATCTAGTATAAATGAAGAAAGATTAAATGAACATGATAAAAGATTAGATGATTATGGAAAAAGATTATCAGACCTAGAAAAAGGAAAAAGTGAAAACGATGGATTTACAAAAGTATTATGTAGATCGATACTTGCAATATTATCACATGAAATTAATGGCAATTCAAAAGATAAACTAGAAAAATCAAAAGAAGAATTAGAAAAATTTTTAGTTGAAAAATAGGAGGATATATGAGCAATTTTTTTACTTGGGACGTATTAACTACGTATACGAGTTTTGTCACGATAGTTTATATGGTAGTAGAATTTACAAAGGAATTAAAATATATAAATAAAGTTCCAACAAAATATTGGAGCTTTTTTGTTGCGTTTATTTTATTAACTATTACAAATGTAGCGATGGGTTCATTTAAGTTTTTAGATATAGTTTTATACGTATTAACGTCTATATCAATTAGCTTAGGTTCAAATGGATTGAGTGATTTTAGCAATAAAAACAAATTGGAGGATAAAAATGAAAAATAATGATTTTGAAAAATTAGTCAAAAAAACAGTTATGGATTATGCAAACGAACATTTAGATAAAACAGACAATGTACAGATAACAGAAGAAAATATCTTCATTGTTTGGAGCTGTAAGACATTGCAAAACAATAAAGCACTATTAAGTACTACTTTATCTGATGGAATGTATTATGAATTGACTTACAATGGAGATAAAAAAGAATTATACATAGATGCGTATAAGAAATTTGAGAATCGTTGTATCAAGGTAGGTGAAAAATAATGGCAACAGAAATTATAATCAAGGAAGAAAAAATTGAACTAACTGAAGAACAAGAGAAAGAATTATCTAATGGAAAAGGAGATGAAGAGTAATGGGATATTCCTCTTTAGCTTGTAAAAAGATACCAGCATATGAAGGAAACTATACTAAAAACCGAAAAGCATGGGGTTACGACAAAATAACTGAAATATGTATTCATCACATGAGTGGGAATCTCTCAATAGAAACGTGTGGTCAAATATGGCAAAGACCAGGAAGAAATGGTTCCAGTACTTATGGTATAGGTTCTGACGGTAGAATAGCAAACTATGTAGATGAAGATGACATTGCATGGTGCAACTCAAATTGGAACTCTAACTGCCGATCTGTCAGTATTGAAACAGCTAATGATCAATGTTATGGAGACTGGCACGTAAGTGATTACGCTTTAAATTCGTTAATTAATTTAGTAGCGGATATAGCAAAAAGAAATGGCATGGGTAAACTTATAAAGGGCAAAAATCTCACTTGGCATCAAATGTATGCTAATACAGATTGCCCTGGTCCATATTTACTAAGCAGACTAGATTACATAATAGAACAAGCAAATAAAATAATTGATGGAGAAACACCCGATTTACCAGTAGGAGCAGACCAAATACTAACAAAAGGTTCAAAAGTAATGTTTAATGGTATTTTTAAAATAAATGAAATTATAAAACCAAATGATAAATATCCAAATGGCGCTGTAGGGGTGTATGATACTTGTTATGGAAAACCAGTAGGAAATAATGATTGGATTCCATGTGGACCTTTAGGTGAATGCAAACCCGAAAAAGATAGAGCGGATTATAATAGCGAAGATATAGGTACAGGAGAGTATTTTATTTGTGATAAAATATTTACAGTAATTGACGTAGAATTACCAACTAGTTATACACCTAATGGCGTAGCAATATTAGAGGCAGATGGAGTTAAATTTAGGTGTGATTGTGGACCTGTAATAGAAATACAAGCTTAACTAATAAATATAAAAGACCGAAGATTTTTTTCTTTGGTCTTTTTTTTATAGTGTAAAGTTTTAGAAAAAAGAATAAATATATTGACACGTAGTACTACGTGTGATATAATTAGTACATAAGATAGAAAGAGAGGTGAGTAACTTGTTAAGAAAATTCAAATTAACCTTTGAGTTAAGAAAAGTTAATAATATGATAAAAAAGGAATATATAATTCCAGTAACTTCAGGTGATAAAATACTATACCTATATAATAAGGAAAGAAAAAAATCGTACTATCCCAGCTTCGAAACACGAATAGTACGATAACAAAAGTTCAAATAGATAAATCTATTTGAGTCAAATGAAACGAATCCATCTGACAAGTAAAAGTTTAGATTATTTTGAATTTATTGTCAAGTGGATTCCAATTAAAAAAAGGAAGGAATGAATATAATGACAAGAGTTCAAAAAAATAAATCTAAATATACAGCTAATATCTTTAAAAATTTAGGAAAGGGAATATTAAGAACTATAGTATGTTTTATAGTTGGATTACTTTATATTGTTTATACAGTAGTTAAATCTATTAATAATAAAGTTGCTAAAATTTACTTAAAATTACCAAGAGTTATTAGAGTTGTTGTTATATATGCAATGATAGTAATTGCTATTATAGGAGTTCAACAACCAAAAGAAGTTGTAATATATAAAGATAAAATAGTAATTGTATCAGTAGATGAAGAAATAAAAAATACTAAGACAGATGAGGTAGCAATGATACAAGAAGAGAATATCTGCAAATTTAATGAAATTGAATGTAAAATAATATCAAAAGCTAAAGAAATAGGATTAAATGAAGAACAAGCTTTTATAGCAGTATCGATTTCAAAACATGAAACTGGTAATTGGACTTCTAATGCATTTAAGAACAAAAATAATTTAGGTGGAATCATGTGTAGTAGTGGGCTAAGAACATACAATTCGTTAGATGAGGGAATTGAGGCATTTGTTACTTTACTAAAGAATAGATATTTTGACCAAGGCTTAGATACTATTGATAAGATTGGACCTGTATATTGTCCTGTTGGAGCAGATAATGATCCTAACGGATTAAATCAATATTGGATTCCATATGTAACTAATTACTATAACTCTTATATAGGTAATTAAGATGGCATTTGATAAAAAAGAGTATGATAAGAAATTTCATGACAAAAATTATACACAAGTTAATATTAAATTAAGAAAAGAAGACAAGGAAGAACTTGATAAATTACTAAGTAAACTGAATATAAGTTCAGCTGAATTTTTAAGAAGAGCAATAGAAAAAGAAAAACAAGGTATGAAATAGGAAACAAAAGGAGAGCGTTAAACTCTCTTTTATGTTTATAAATAATTTCTACCATAGCGAATACGAAAGTCATCAGGTGTTTTATTATAATAATCACACCATGCTTTCTCAGCTATCTTTTGAATTTGAACAACCTCTTTCCAAAACTTAGGATTTAAGTGAACTGACTTCTTTCCAGTACGATGCATTTCAGGTGTAAGAAATATCACTAGCCCATCTTCTATAGATTTATCTCTATTACCAGTCCTTCCTTCAAAAACCTCATGTCTCTCACTACCATAAAATCGTTTAGTTTTATAGTAAATACTATGTGGCATAATACAAAATTCTTCTTTCATAAAACCTCCTAGAACTCTGTAGAGGTTTATACATAACTAACTCGTAACTAACAAAATCCTCTTAAAACCTTTATTTATCAAGATTAGAAATAAGGAAGTTGCCAAGAATTTTTTTTTGTGATTTTTTAAGGAGAATTCATTTCGGATTCTCCTTTTTTTTGATATAGTAATAGATACGAGGAGGGTGTATTGCTATGAAAAAAATGGACTACGAAGAATTATTAAACATAGAAGCATCTACTGGAGCAGATTTCTGTGAAATATTCGAAGAAGATACAGTAGATAAAAACTATAAAGTATCAGACTCTAAATTAGATGCTATTTCCATTAGTACAACTAGAGGAATAGGATTCCGAATGGTAAAAGATGGAGATGTTTATTATTCTTCAACGAATAATTTAGATTTTGATTCTTTAAAAGAAGAAGCAGAGAAACTTAGTCAAAATTTAAAAGGTACAAAAAAAAAACAATTACTTTAAATGATTTAGAAGAGGTTTATCCACAAGTAAAGTTAGAGCACGAAGACTTCAAAATAGAAGATAAAAAGAAATTATTATTAGATTTAGATAAAAAGATTAGAGATTATTCTGAATATATTGAACAAGTGATGGTCGGATTTGTAGAAGAAGATCGTAATATTACGATTGCTAATTCGGAAAAGAAGTTTATTAAATCAAGAAGAGTAAATACTAGATTCATATGTCAAGTTTATACTTCAAAAGATGGAGTAAAAGAGAAAAGTTTTGTAGATCAAGCTGTGGGAAAAGGATATGAATTCTTAGATGAAATTAATATTGAAGAACTAGCTTTGAATTGTGCAAGAATAGCTGTGGAAAAATTAGATGCAGAGGACTTTAAAGGAGGAGAACTTCCTGTTATCCTATGTCCTGGTTTTGGTGCAGTAATATTCCATGAAGCTTGTGGACATGGATTAGAAGCAACTTCTGTTGCACCTAAAATATCCGTATTCTCTGAAAACTTAAATGAAATAGTTGCATCTCCAAAAGTAACATTAGTAGATGATGGTACAATGGAAGGATTATGGGGAAGTAACTGTATCGACGATGAAGGATATCCTACAAATCGAAATATCTTAATTGAAAACGGAAAACTAAAAACGTTCCTTGTGGATAAAATAAATTCAAAGAAAATGAATCATCCATATAATGGTTGTGGAAGAAGACAAGATTATAATTATCCACCTACATCACGAATGAGTAATACGTACTTAATGCCGGGGAAAGATAAAGTAGAAGATATGATTAAGTCAATCGATCTTGGAGTATTCTGTGAAAAGATGAGCGGTGGTAGTGTTAATCCAGGTACTGGAGAATTTAACTTCGCAGTAGACTCTGCATTCTTAATTGAAAATGGTAAATTGACAAAACGTATTAAAGGTATAACCTTAATTGGTACAAGTAAAGAAATTTTAAAGAATGTCGAGATGGTATCAGATGATTTATTAATATCTGGAGGATATTGTGGAAGTAAAAGTGGAATGATTCCAGTAACCATTGGAGAACCAACCATTAAAGTATCAAAAATATTAGTAGGAGGGAAAGAATAATGACAATAGAAGAATTTATGAAATATGCAACAGATGATCACTTCACTAATATACAAATAAATGAATTAACTTCAAATCAAGTAGAAGCATCTTATATTGATGATAAGTTAGAAAATAATGATGCTAGCTATACAATCACATATAGTATTAAAGCGGAAAAAAATGGCAAGACTGTTAAAATCTCAACTGACTATTTAGAAAAAAGTATAATTGATTTCTTAAATAGAAAAGTAGAAAATGAAGATTCTAAATATGAAGATGATTATCTAGAGGATACGACAAATAACAACAGTATTGATGTCAATAAAGTGGAAATACAAGAGCAATTAGATATGTTAAAAGATGTCTATAAGAAAAAAGAAAAATACACGAATATTAAGTCAATAACTTCAGAATTTTACGGACGTTCAAAAAAAGAGCGTATTGTAAATTCGAATGGTGTCGATATGTCAACTACGAATGAAGTTTATGGATTCTATTGTGAAGTAATTGTCGAAGAAGATGGAAAAATCATTAGTCATGATAAATCGGCATTGAAAACAAACAAAAATGATATTGACGTAAACAAACTTGCAGATGCTGCAATTGAAGAAGCAGAGATAATGATAAACAAAAAAGAATTATCCACAGGTAAATTTGACATTGTTTTATCGAATGAAGTAGCTGGTTCTGTGATAGCTAATATGATGAGTGGAATCTATGCAAATAACATTCGTGAAAAAATATCTATTTATGTAGATAAAAAAGATAAGAAAATTGCCAATAATAAAATAACAATTATGGAAGATCCAAAAAATAAAGATTATCCCGGTAATGAATTATTTGATAATGATGGAATTCAAACAACAAAGAAATGTATTGTAAAAGATGGAGTTCTTCAAACTTATCTTTATAACATCAAAGAAGCTAAATTAGCAGGAGTAGAATCTACTGGTAATTCATTTAGTGGAATCGGAACTAGAAATATGTATGTAGCACCTGGAGAACTTTCTGAAGAAGAAATTTTTAAGAAGATGAAGAATGGTTTATATATAACTGGCTATATGGGATCATCAAGTACTGCTATTAACATCAGTACAGGAAGTATTTCTCTTCAAATCTTTGGATTTATTATTGAAGATGGAGAGAAAAAATGTGGATTTGAACCATGCGTTATGACAACCACATTTGACGAATTATTAAATAATGTAGAAGAAGTAGGAAACAATTTAGAGTTCTTTAGTAATGCATCTGCTTCTCCTGCACTATACATTAAAAACATTTCTGTCGCTGGAAAATAAGAGTTCTTGACAACTTGGAAGTAAAAATAATTTATTAGAGTTGTCTATCTCTTTTTTTTTGATTATAATTAAATGTAGGTGAGAAAAGATGGATTATAAAATTACAACATACTCTGAAGAAGAGACAATTGAATTAGCACAAAACATAGAGTCTGAGAAGTTCCCAAACATGGTAATCTGTTTAAGAGGAGACCTTGGTTGTGGAAAGACAATTTTTACAAAAGGGTTCGCCTTAGCAATGGAAGTTAAGGAAGAAATTACCTCTCCAACCTTTAACATTATTAAAGAATATACTTCTGGAGATATGCCACTATATCATATGGATGTTTATCGTCTAGATGGAAAGGTAGATGATTTAGGAATCGAAGAATACTACACCAAAGGTGGAGTAACCATTATTGAATGGGCTGATATGATTCCAGATTATTTACCAGAAGAACGTCTAGATATTAAAATCAAACATTCTTCAGAAGATGAAGATAAACGTATTATTACCATTACACCATATGGTTATGAATACGAAGATTTATGTGAGGCAGTACTATGAGATATTTATATATAGATACATCTTCTAGTTATTTATATACTGCAATAGTTGAGGACGAAAAGTTAGTTTCTGAAGTTAAAGAAGATTTTGGACATACTTTATCAGAGAAAGCTTTACCAGAAATGGTTTCTATGTTTGAAAAAAATCATTTAACAGCAAAAGACATTGATAAGATTATTGTAGTAGATGGTCCAGGTAGTTTTACTGGAATTCGTATTGGTATTACGATTGCAAAAGTATATGCTTGGAGTTTAAAGACACCTATTACAACCATTACTTCTTTAGAAGCAATGGCAGTTTCTAGTAAAGCAAATACTTATAAAGTACCAATGTTAGATGCTAGAAGAAAATATGTCTTTGGAGCAATCTATGATAAAGACAATAAGGTAGTATTAAAACCTAGTTATATGAAACTAGAAGATATGAATAAAGAATTAGAAAAATTAGATGATTATGTAGTAATTACGAATGATAAGATTACTGGATATGAGAAACAAGAAAACTACGATCCAGATCTAGTAAAAGTAGTAAATACATTCAAAGATAAAAAAGATATCAACCCTCACGCGATTAACCCAGATTATTTAAAGTTAACCGAAGCAGAAGAGAGTAGACTATAATGATCATTGAACTAAATAGAGAAAACTTAGAAGAATTAGAGAATAATTCTTTTTTGTCCAAAGAGACTGTGGAAAAAGATTTTGACAGTAATCCTTTTGGAAAATATTTAATTTTAAAGGAAAATCAAGAAATAATTGGTTATCTTTACTATAGTGATATCTATGAAAGAGCAGAAATTAATCAGATTGAAATAAATTCTATCCACAGAAACTGTGGAAAAGGTTCAAAATTATTAGAAAAAATGATTTTACTTGTGGATAAAAATATTACATTAGAAGTAAAAGAAGATAATGTACCTGCTATCAAACTTTATAAGAAGTTTGGTTTTGAAGAAAAAGCCATACGAAAAGGTTATTACAACGGAGTAGATGGTATTTTAATGGAAAGAAAAAAGACTCTTTAAAAAAAGAGTCTTTTGTGCTAAAATAAGTTCGAATTGAAAAGAGGGATAATATGAAAGATACATACATATTAGGAATCGAAAGTAGTTGTGATGAAACAAGTGTTTCTATCGTAAAAAATGGTAGAGAAGAAATTGCAACGGTAATCTCAAGTCAAATTGATATTCATAAAGATTTTGGTGGAGTTGTTCCAGAAATAGCTTCTCGTCACCATGTAAAAAATGTAACAATGGTATTAGAAGAATGTATGGAAAAAGCGAATATGACGATGGAAGATGTAGATGCCATCGCAATCACATATGGTCCAGGATTAATTGGTTCTTTATTAATTGGATTAGAGACTGCAAAGACATTAGCTTTCGTATACAATAAACCTCTTATTCCAGTACACCATATTGCAGGACATATCTACGCAAATAGTTTAGTAAAAGAAATGCAATTTCCATTACTAGCAGTAGTAGTAAGTGGTGGTCATACAGAATTAATTGAAATGAAAGATCATTATAAATTTGATAAGCTAGGTGGAACACTAGATGATGCCATTGGAGAATGTTACGATAAAGTAGCAAGAGTAATTGGTCTAGAATACCCTGGTGGACCTAAGATTGATAAATTAGCAAAAGAGGGAAAGCCTACTTATAAGTTACCAGTTCCATTAAAAGATGATAGTTATAATTTCTCATTTAGTGGATTAAAGAGTGCAGTTATTAACTTAGCACATAATGAAGAACAAAGAGGTAATCCGATTCGTGAAGCAGATCTAGCAACTTCTTTCCAAAATGTTGCAGTAGAGGCAATTATTACAAAAGTACGTAAAGCAATTCAAGATAGAGGAATTAAGAATGTAATTCTAGCTGGTGGTGTTGCTGCAAATCAAGGATTAAGAGAAGCAATGACGAATCTAACAACGGAATTAGGAGTAGATTTTACGGTTCCTCCAATGAAGTATTGTACGGATAATGCAACTATGATTGCTGCTGCTGGATACTATGCTTACTTAGATGGAAGAAGAGCTGATATGACTCTTAATTCCAAATCACAAGACGAATTAAAATAAGACACAAAAAAAGTCATCCATGTGATGACTTTTTCTTTTACCCACAGCAATTGTGAATAAAATTACCTCTGAACACCAATCAATTGGTTTCATTGTATACATTATAGCATAAAAAACGAAAAAATGCAAATCGAGTAAAGTTTTATCCAATTTCAAGCCATTCTTTCAAAAATACTTTTCTTCTTTTTAAATAATTGTTATAATGATAGAGAATAGGGAGGCTAGATGATGGTAAATAGAGTTGTTTTAAATGAGACATCTTATTTTGGTCGTGGAGCTAGAAATAATTTAGCAACAGAAATCAAATCAAGGGGATTTCACAAGATATTATTAGTAACGGATAAAACGTTATTCGAAACAAAGGTAGTAGATATGGTAACTAGAGTATTAGAACATAATACCATTGGTTACTATTTATTTTATGATATTAAACCAAATCCTACCTTAAA
>JAFUFG010000083.1 GCA_017470045.1 Bacilli bacterium
ATCTGGATACATATTACAACGATTAATTGCAATAATATCTACATTATCCATTAATTTTTTTAGATTAGCTCTCATATTAGCAGGTAAGTAATACTTATCTAATATTTTAAACTTATCTAAGAACTGATCTAAAGAAAAAACATAATCTTCTATCGTAAGATCTCGAAACTTACCAGATTCGATAATAGAATCCATATCTTCTACATTTAATAAATCAATTAATCCTTGAACTGGAAGAGAAATAAATCTTTCATCAATTTGTGCATACGTAACATCGTCTTTATACTTTTGAAAGAATTTTGTGAACTCACAACTAAGCTTTAATAATTTATACTTCTCAAGTTCATTGACAGTTAACTTATCATTTTCAAGAGCCCACTCAAAAGAATCAATCAAACCAAACTTTGGATAAGAATAATAATCTCTTCTACCAATCTCATCCTCTGTCATAATATCAATTCCGGCTTGATCCTTTTCAATTAATTCCGTTACAAAATCGCGTGACGCACCATTTGAACTAGATAGATATTTTAATACTTCTACCGTCATTGTACCAAATCCATCTGATATCTTTACCGGAATTTTTTCTCCCTCTAATGCATCAAAGAATTTTTCATCATCAATTGTAATCGTTTTTTTACCTTGTGCCATACCCCTCAAGTATTTTAAGAAATAATCCAACCCCACCTGAATCACCTACTTTACTTACTTAGAAATATATTGATAAACCTCATTTATAGTATTTTCAAAATTTTGAAAGTCAACATCAAACCATTTGGTATCAAATTGATGTTTAAAAAAAGTAAATTGTCTTTTCGCATATCTTCTTGAATCTTGTTTTATTTGATCAAGAACTTCATTAAGATTTTTATTATGATATAAATAGTCATAAAACTCCTTATAACCAATTCCACTATTTAAGATTCTAGAATGTTCATACGAACTTTTTAATTTCGTAACTTCATCTAATAGTCCATTCTCTACCATTACATCCACACGTTTATTAATACGCTCATATAAATAATCACGATCCGTCGTTAATCCGATAATCTTACATGGATATAATAATTCATCTTTGTTATAGGAAATAGTTTCTTCATTTTCTAATTTTTGTAACATTCTTTCTAATCTCTTACGATTATTTAAATGAATATCACATGTTTCATTATATTTTAGAATTCTTTCATAAATCTCTTCATTTGTTAATTTGGAATAGTCATTTTTCTTTTGACTAGGAGTAAATTCATAATTATATAAAGCTGCTTTAATATATAATCCAGTTCCACCTACAATAACAACTCTTTTTCCACGAGACGTAATATCATCGATTGCTTTACGACAATCTCTTTGATAATCAAATACCGAATAATCTTCTTCTACTTTTCGAATATCAAACAAATAATGAGGAATTCCTTCTCTCTCTTCTATCGTAGGTTTAGCACTACCAATATCCAAATCCTCATAGATAGCAACCGAATCTCCATTAATGATCTCTGCATCTAACATTTTTGCAAGCTCAATACTAAGTTTTGTTTTACCTACCCCTGTTGGTCCAATAATCACAATAATGTCTTTCATAACTACCCCTCTAAAATATGCGCCTATTATATCATAAAAAAAGAGATTAGTCAAGTTGACGCTTGAATAGTCTCTCTAATTCATACCTCGAATAACTAATAATAGTTGGTCTTCCATGAGGACATGTAAATGGATTCTCACACTTACGAATATTATCTAAAATCCATTGTTGATCTTCGATAGAAATATAGTCTCCAGCCATAACAGACATACGACAAGCTGTAGTTGCAGCCATTCTCCATACAAATTGATCAAAATCAAATTGACCCTTATCACAGATAATATCAACTACTTTTCGAATACAATCTTCGCTCTTTTCATCCGGAATCCAATTTGGATAAGTACGAATTAAAATCGTATTAAATCCAAAATCTTCTACCCCAAATCCATATTGTTCTAATAAATCAAAATGAGACTTTGCTAGAATAAATTCATCTGGTCTTAATTCAATCTTAATTGGTATTAATAAATCCACTGGAATTGGCTTTTCTTTCATAGCCTTCAAGACCTTTTCATAGTTAATTCGTTCCGCTGCAGCATGTTGATCTATCAAATACATTCCATCATCATTTTCCGCAACAATATAAGTCATAAATAAAACAGTTTTAGGATACATCTTTTTAATACGATTATAATCCGTTTTTACATCGACGATTTCTTCATCGCTAATCGCATCAATCTTTTTTTCAATCTCTATTTTTTCTTCTTGAACATCAAAATCCAAAGTCATCTCTTCATAAGTTTTATCAGATTCTTCCTTTGTTTCTTCCACATAAGTATCTTCTTCCTTATCAACAATTTGATGTCTTACTTCATTAATCGCATGAATATCACGAACGGAAGCATCCGGAATTAAAGTAATCTCTTCCAATCTTTTTGTAAATGCAGAAATAACAATCTCTTTTAACGTATCTAATTTACTAAATTTAATATCCATTTTTGTTGGATGAATATTAATATCTACTAAAATTGGATCTACATCAATATTTAATACAACGATTGGATAACGATCTTTATGAATATAAGTATGATAACAATCGACAATCGTTTTATTTAATTCATTATTCTTTATAACACGACCATTTACCAAAGTAGTAATAGAATTACGACTACTCGTCGTAACTTCAGGGAAAGAAATATAACCACTAATATAATAGTCATCATTCTCTCCCTCAATAGGAATCATTTTCTTTGCAACATCAATTCCATAGATTTCATATATAACTTTTAATAAATCTCCATTACCATCCGTACGAAGTAATACTTTATCATTATTCATTAGAGTAAATTTAATACTTGGATAAGATAAAGCCATCTTATTCATATATTCCACAATATTTGCAAGTTCTACATACAAATTCTTCAAATACTTTAAACGAACCGGAGTATTATAAAACAAATCTTTTACCGTAATCGTCGTACCAATCTGTAAATCACAACGCTCTACTTTCATATCTTTGCCACCATTAATTGTAACTAAAGTACCAGTAGAACCATCACTCGTTTTTAATGTAACGTTAGAAACACTTGCAATACTAGGTAAAGCCTCTCCACGGAAGCCTAAAGACTCAATGTAGAATAAATCATCTAGATTCTTTAATTTCGACGTAGCATGTCTTAAAAAGGCCATTTTGGCATCTTCCTCATCCATTCCGATACCATTATCCGAAACTTCTATTTCTTTTACCCCTGAATCTTGAAGTTTAATCGTAATTTCCGTTGACTTTGCATCAATCGAATTTTCTACTAATTCCTTAACAACATTCATAGTCTTTTCAACAACTTCACCAGCTGCAATCTTATTCGCTAATCCATCATCCATAACTTGAATTTTACTCATAAACTTCACCTCCTCTTAATAAGAAAAAGTACTAAACACTAAATTTAGCATTTAATACATCAGAACCACATTTTAATTGTACAGTATATAAAACAGTATTTCCAGATGAAGAAGCAACAACTTTACTATTAGCATTATTACATGATCCAGAAGCTGTCTTCATATCACCATTTTTTAAATACCCTTTTGAAATTAATGTAGATAAAGCAATTGTCTGTGGTGCAGCTAACTTTTGAGCTTTCATATACTTATCCGCAGCCAAATAGGCAGGTTCCATTAAACCATCATTTGGAAAAGTATAATAACGATATCCACTATTCTTACAATATAAAGTTACATCATAACGATAATTTGGTAAACCTCCAGTTGTATCAGCTAAACGAGTAACCTTAACTTTTGATTCAGTCCTATTCGAACATAATTGACCATCAGCCGATGGATCAACAATATTTTCCAAGAATCCCGCATCTACTAAAGTTTGAACCTGAAAAGTACGACTACCACCAACCGCAATAACAACACTTGTATCA
>JAFUFG010000084.1 GCA_017470045.1 Bacilli bacterium
ATTCTTATGTCCTGTTGTATTTATTAATGACTTTAAGAAATATAATATTGCGGATGCATTATATGTTATTGGTTCGGTATTATTTATCGGATTAAGCTTTAGTTTATTAGTGGCTTTACGTAATTATGATTTAAAATATATTCTTTATTTAGCAATTATTACAGTAGTTACGGATACATTCGCATTGTTTACCGGAAAATTAGTAGGTAAGACTAAATTAACTAGTATTTCTCCTAATAAAACAATAGAGGGATTAGTTGGTGGAAGTTTAATGGGAACTTTTGTTGCTGTAGCATTCTATCATACGTTTATTAATCCAAGTATCTCTTTGGTATTTATTATTTTTGTAACTTTAGGATTAACTTTTGTGGCTCAAATAGGAGATTTGGTATTTTCTTCTATTAAACGATATTATGGTATGAAGGATTTTTCTGATTTAATTCCAGGACATGGTGGAATCTTAGATCGCTTTGATAGTTTAATCTTTGTTGTACTTGCGTTTACGTTATTGATTGGAATTATATAGGAGGGGTTATATGTTAGGTGTTTTGTGGAACTTATTTTTATTTATTGTGATTCTAAGTGTTATTGTATTTATCCATGAATTAGGTCATTTTACTTGGGCAAAGATTTGTGGTGTATATGTATATGAGTTTGCCATAGGTATGGGGCCAAAATTATTCGGAAAAAAGATTGGAGAAACTGAATATAATGTAAGAGCAATTCCTCTTGGAGGATTCTGTTCTATGGCTGGAGAAGATTTACAAGCAGATGATGAAGAAAAAATTCCTAAGAATCGAAGACTACAATCTAAAAATGTTTTTCAACGTTTCTTAATTATGTTCTTTGGACCGGGGAATAACTTCTTATTAGCATTATTCTTATTATTCTTTATTGCTTTAATCTGGGGTGAAACTACTATGAAACCAGTAGTTTCTGATGTACTTGAGAAGTATCCTGCTGCAGAAGCTGGAATCTCTTCTGGGGATAAAATATTAGAGATTAATGGTCATAAGGTTTCTACTAGTGATGATGTATCTTTGTATTTGGCAATTGCAAATACAAAAAAGAATAATATTATTAAAGTTGTGAAACCAAATGGATATGAAGTAAAATATGAAGTAATGCCAAAAAAAGTAAAACAAGATGGAAAAGAGTCTTATTACTTTGGAATTACAATGGAACAAAAAAGAACTCATGGTTTTGTAAATGCCATTACTTATACTTTTAAAAAGTTTGGTTCTCTAATGAAACAAATGTGGTTAACTGTTAAATACTTAGTTACAGGTGGAATTGGTTTAAATCAATTATCTGGACCTGTTGGTATTTATAATGTAGTTGGTCAACAAAGTAAGGCTGGTTTATCTAATATCTTATTCTTAGTTGCTTATTTAAGTATTAATGTAGGATTCTTGAATTTATTACCAGTACCTGCATTTGATGGTGGACATATCTTATTTATCTTAATCGAGATGATTCGTAGAAAGCCAGTTAATCCAAATGTAGAGAATATGATTCATACAGTAGGACTTGCTGCTTTGATGATTTTAATGTTATTTGTAACAATTCACGATATCATTATGTTGTTTTAATAAGAGTATTAAGATTGATAAAAAAATCTACACGACTTAAAAAGTGTAGTTTTTTTATTTGATATTATTTAATAAAAAAGATTTGTTTTCTGGTAAAAGAATATGTTTCTTGATTCTTTTTTCTTTTTTTTAATAAATTTCTTCTTCTTGACTTTTCTCTTTATTTTTTTTATGTTAGAATGGTTAGAATAGGTGAATGGTCTGAAGAAAATAAAAAGGTTTGAAAAAGGGTTTACTTTGGTAGAGATGATTACTACAATTACAATTTTAGGAGTTGTTTCTGTAGTAGCTTTGCCTATAATTAACAATGTTAGTGATAATTCTACACGAAGAAAATTTGAAATGTATGAGGAGTCGTTATTGTCGGCTGCTAAATTATATGTCGATCAAAGTGAAGCAGATTTATTTGGAGATGCGGATGATGGATGTGCTTCTATTGGTTTTTCTGAAGTTACAGATAAAGATTTGATAAAAGATATTGATGTAGAAAATGCGACATGTGCCTCTCCTAACACTTTCGTAAAAGTTACGAAAAAAGGATCTGTATATGATTACGATGTCAGTATTGAATGTGCTATAGATAGTAAAGTGGTATATGCTAATATTAAAGAACGTGATGATTCTTGTTTGGCTATAGGGGATTTTGACAAATATACAACTGGCTTCTGGAACTATAAACCTAATCCTGTTCCTCCTTCAATGTATATTGCTACTCCATCTACTATTTATTCTGATCCAAAAGAAAACGGTACTCCAGCAAAGAAGAGAACAGTTACTATTTTAGTAAGTAATGAAAAGGGATTTGCTCCTAATGTTAAAGTTCGTTATTATTGGATTAATGCTGATACTAACGCAGTTGTTGGAGATAAAGTAGAAAAAGATTTTAAGAATGCGTTGGTCAAAACATCTGTTACATTCCGTCATGATGTTACTACTCCAAATGTTTCGGCAAATTTAAAATTAGTTGTTGAACCTGTTAATGTTATTTGCTCTAATGGATTTCAAATTGTTGATAAATATACTAGTGGTGTATTTAAGATTGATAATACTGCACCAACTGTTGTAATTAAAGCCTTTGCTTATGAAAATAATAAAGTTGGTAATTTGGTTAAACAAGCTAATAATTCTGATTTATCTATTACGGATTGGAAGAAACATGGATATTACTTTGATTTCTCTTCAAGTTATGATAATTATGGAATTATAAAACAGACTTGGAAATGGAATAAAAGTGATAGTGCTGTTCTTGATAAATCCTTAACTGGTGGACCTACTGTAGATAATAAGATTACGAATAAAACATTCACTGGATTAGGCGCACGTTATGGTACTGTTGAAATGTGTGATAAAGCAAATAACTGTACTACTAGGGGTGTTCAAGTAAATATGTCTACTAAGTTTACGATTAAGTATGATCCTAATGGTGGAACTGGTTCTGCAAATAACACTACATGTTATTATGGATTTGATTGTAGCTTAGCAAAACCTAATTATAAGAAGACAGATTATGATTTTGTGGGTTGGTCAATTAATGGAAAAGAGTATGATCCTACTGGAAGTGTTAAGAACTTATCTACAAAGAATAATGATACTCTTACTGCTAAGGCAAGATGGAAATTAAAAGCATACAATGTTACTTTAAAAGGAAATGGTATTTCGGATTTAAATACTGTACAAAAGATTCATGGTAAGGATTTAACATTACCAACTCCTTCTAGAAATGGATATACATTCCTAGGATGGAATTCAAGTTCTACTTCCCATGATAAAGGATATGGAACTACTTATAAAGAAAATAAAGCGATTACTTTATATGCTATCTGGAAGAAGAATGATCCATTAAAGATTATATATAAACCAGATAAAGCAAAATGGTTTAGTGACTTTGATGATAAGTCTAGATGTTACTTATATAATACAGAGACTTCTTGTGAAGTAACGGTTACTAGCGTTCCACAATGTAATGACTGGAGTGGTGTTGGTTATCCAGATCAATATCAATATAAAAAGTTATTTGATCATAGAGGATGGCATACTAGCACTGGTCAAACTAATGCACAATATAAGAATGGCGATAAGATTAAACTTACTAATAATCTTAACTTATATGCTGTAGTTGTATTAAACTCTGATCATAAGAGAATGGTTGTTCGTGATTGTACTTATTATGATGATAATGGATATCATCATCATCAAGGATTAACTATGAAGAGTGTTGCTGGTGGAGATTCGTCAACAAAGGTATATGTAATGCGTGAAGGTGCTACATTTGAAGCTGCTGGTAGACTTTCTTGGGAATATGTTGGTGGAAATGTATGGCTAAAAGGACATATGGCTAGAGTTGCTTGTTGGGTAGATACAAATGACTGGCCAGTAAAAGGTGTCGACGGCTGGGGATATAAATTACTTGATGGTAGAACGAAGTATGCTAACTGCTTATGTCACCTTGGTAGTTCAAACTGGAATACTTCTGGTTATGATGATTGTTATTCTCATGACAACTGGTCTACTGCTCAATGGATGAGACCTGCTTAGGAGGAATAAAATGAAGAATAAAATATGGATTATCGTTTTAGTAATTGGAATTGTTTTCATTGGAGCTGGAATAGTTTCTATTCCTCTCCTTTCTAATAATGGTAGTAATAAAAC
>JAFUFG010000085.1 GCA_017470045.1 Bacilli bacterium
CCAACAAGCAAAACGTAATGCTCCATGTTTAATCTTTATCGATGAAATTGATGCAGTTGGTCGTCAAAGAGGTACTGGTTTAGGTGGAGGTCATGATGAACGTGAACAAACATTAAACCAATTACTTACTGAGATGGACGGCTTTGGTGCCAATGAAGGTATTATTATCATTGCAGCTACAAACAGACCGGATGTATTAGATCCTGCTTTACTTCGTCCAGGAAGATTTGATAGACAAGTTACTGTTAATTTACCAGATGTTAAGGGACGTGAGGAAATCTTAGGTGTACATGCTCGTAATAAGAAGCTTGCTGATGGTATAACATTAGCGAACTTAGCAAAACGTACTCCAGGATTTAGTGGTGCAGATCTTGAAAACTTATTAAATGAAGCTGCATTGCTTGCTGTTCGTAGAAATAAAGAAGTAATTACTATGAGTGAAATTGATGAAGCAACTGATAGAGTTCTTATGGGACCTGCCAAAGCTTCTCATAAATATAGTGAAAATGATCGTAAGTTAGTTGCTTACCACGAAGCTGGACATGCTGTTATTGGTTTAAAACTTGCTAATGCTAGTGATGTTCAAAAGGTAACAATTATTCCTCGTGGATCTGCTGGTGGGTATAATATGATGGTTCCATCAGAAGAAAAAATGTGTTCTACAAAAACTGACTTACTAGAAGAAATTACTGGTTTATTAGGTGGTAGAACTGCTGAAGAGATTACTTTTGGTGAAATTACTACTGGAGCTCATAATGACTTTGAAAAGGCTACTAAGATTGCAAGAGCTATGGTTACAGAATATGGTATGAGTGATTTAGGACCATTACAATTTGAACAACAAGCTGGTAGTGTATTCTTAGGAAGAGATTATAACAAGACACAACATTTCTCAGATGCTGTAGCAAATGAAATTGATATGGAAATGAGAAAGATTATCAATGATTGTCATAAGAGAGCAAAAGAGATTATTAATAAGAACAAAGATTTATTAAAACTTATTGCAGAAGCTTTATTAGAATATGAAACATTAACAAAAGAACAAATTGATTACTTAGTTGAACATGGTCATATGCCTAGTGAAGATGATAATAATGATAATTATGAGTCTATGTCTATTACAAAACTTCGTAGTATTGCAAAGGAAAAAGGCATTAAAAATTACTCAAAATTAACAAAGAGTGAATTATTAAAGGAATTAAACGATTAGTTTAATTCTTTTTTATTGCAAAATCTTGAAAAAATATTATAATATAAGCAGTGAGGGAGAGATGTATATGGCTAAAAAATTAGTTGATAAAGAAGAACTAAAAAAACTTAAACAAAAATCTGGTGGATTTGTAAACGAATTTAAAGAATTCGTATTACGTGGTAACGTAATGGATATGGCTGTCGGTGTTATCATTGGTGGTGCTTTCTCTGATATCGTTACTGCATTAACAAAAGATTTTATTAATCCATTAATTAATGGAATTGGTGGAGCTGAAATTGGTGGTTCTATCAAAATCTATGGTGGACAAAGATTATTATATGGAGATTTTATTACATCTGTTATTAACTTTGTAATTATGGCTTTTGTCTTATTCATGTTATTAAAGATTTGTAATGGAATCATTTCTATGGGTAAGAAGAAAGAAGAAGAAAAGAAAGAAGCTCCAAAGAAGAGTGATGAAACTGTTTTATTAGAAGAAATTAGAGATCTTTTAAAGAAACAAAAATAATTCTTTGGTGAGATTATGAAATGGAACATAGGTAATGTTGAAATTGCGAATCAAGTAGTTTTGGCACCTATGGCCGGTATTTCGAATTCTGCTTATCGTAGAATTTGTAAAGAAATGGGCTGTGGACTTATCTATGCGGAAATGGTTAGTGATAAAGCAATCAGTTATAACAATCAAAAAACGATTGATATGCTTTATATGACAGAAAGTGAAAGACCCTTAGCACAACAAATTTTTGGAAGTGACAAAGAGTCTTTTATTAAGGCCGCTAAATTTATTTATGAGAATATGCATCCTGATATTATTGATATTAATATGGGATGTCCTGTTCCGAAGGTTGCTGTTCGGGCTCAAGCCGGTTCTGCTTTATTAAAGTCTCCGGATAAGATTTACGATATTGTTAAGGCTGTTGTAGAATCTGTACCTATTCCGGTTACTGTAAAAATAAGAAGTGGTTGGGATTTTAATAGTATTAATGCTGTTGAAATAGCAAAAATCATTGAAAAAGCAGGTGCTAGTGCTATTTGTGTTCATCCTAGAACAAGAAGTCAAGGTTATACTGGAAAAGCCGATTGGAGCGTTATTAAGGACGTTGTTGAGGCTGTTTCTATTCCTGTTATTGGTAATGGTGATATTCATACTCCAGAAGATGCGAAACGTATGTTGGAAGAAACTGGATGTACAGCTGTTATGATTGCTAGAGGTGTTTTAGGAAATCCATGGTTAATTAAAAATACAATTAACTATCTAGAAGGTAAAGATGTTTTTGAAGTATCTCTTCAAGAAAAGCTTGCTATGTGTCGAAAACATCTAAATTATTTAAAAGAATTAAAATCTGATAAAATAGCTTGTTTAGAAATTAGAAATCACATTAGTTGGTATTTTAAAGGGGTTAATGGTGCAAGTATTTTAAAAAACAGAGTATTTCAATGTAAAAATGTAGAAGAAATACTTCTATTGTTAGATGAATTTGAGGAGGAATTTGATGGAAGATAAAACAAATGCTGTATTTTTAAAGAGATTGATAGCTTATCTCATTGATGCGTTTCTTATTTCTTTAGCAGCTAGTCTTCTTTCGATGCCTTTTGTTGATACTAGTAATGATGAGAAAATGCAAAAAGAAGTAATGGAAATTACGGAGAGTTTAATGCAAGATGAAATATCTGTTAATACTTATTTAACAGAATATTCTTCATTGTATTATCAAATTAATCGTAATCAAGGAATTGTTGTATTAGTTTCTTTATTCCTTGAGGTTGCTTATTATATTGCTTTGCAATTTTATATGGGTGGTCAAACAATCGGAAAGAAAATTGCAAGAATAAAAGTTGTAGCAAATGATGGCGAATTAACAATGAATACGTTAATTGCTAGATCTTTTTTAATTGATTCTATCTTAATGCATATTATTTCATTAATATGTATTACTTTCTTAAAAGTTCCTATGAATTATTTCTATGTGGTAGGTACTTTTGAAGCAGTTCAATTAGGATTCTTATTTGTTACAGTATTAATGGTAATGTACTCGAAAGATAAAAGAGGGGTTCATGATCGTATAACAAATACAAGTGTTATAAATTGTTAAGGAGGATATTTATGAGAGAATTAAGTGAACAAGAAGTTGTAAGAAGGGAAAAGTTAAATAATATCAAACATCCTTATCCTGAAAAATATGAAGTTAACTATGAATTGTGTGATGCTGCAAATTTAGAAGACGGTGTCACTGGTGTTCGTGTTGCAGGTAGAATTATTTTAATGCGTAAAATGGGTAAGATGAGTTTTTTAACGATTGGTGAAATCAAAGGAAAAATCCAAGTATCTGTAAAAGTAGATATGATTGGAGAAGAAGCTTATCAAGAATTTAAATCTAATTATGATTTAGGAGATTTTATTGGTGTACAAGGAGAAGTATTTACTACTCATACTGGTGAAAAAACAATTCGTGCTGATGAAATTACATTCTTAGGAAAAGCTTTAAAACCATTACCAGAAAAATTCCATGGTGTAGAAGATATTGAGAAAATCTATCGTGAAAGATATTTAGATTTAATTATGAATGATGATAGTAAGAAGAAATTCTTATTTAGAAGTCGTTTTATTCGTGAAATTCGTAATTACTTAGATGAGCATGGTTATTTAGAGATTGAAACTCCTATTTTAAATAATAAGGCTAGTGGTGCTTTAGCAAAACCATTTATTACTCATCACAATGCTTTAGATATTGATTTATATTTAAGAATTGCTCCTGAAACTTATTTAAAGAGAGCAATTGTTGGTGGTTTTACAAAAGTATTTGAAATTGCTAGATGTTTCCGTAATGAAGGAATGGATGCTACTCACTTACAAGACTTTACTATGATGGAAGGATACTGTGCTTACTATAACTACAAGGATAATATGAAGTTTTTACAAGAAATGCTTCAAACTATTATCATGAAGTTATTTGGTACTCTTCAAATTCAAGTAGGAGATAAGGAAGTTGATTTAAGTGGTGATTGGGAAGCTGTTAGTTTCCGTGATTTATTACTTCGTTATTGTGATATTGATTTAAGAGTATATGATACAAAGGAAAAGTTACTTGCTAAGATTCGTGAAGAAAAATTAGAAATTGATAGTGATACACCACTTGAAGATTTAGGATATGGTAACTTAGTTGATCAATTATATAAAAAGGTTGCACGTGTTCATGTTGTTAATCCAATTTTCTTAACGGAACATCCAATTGAATTAAGCCCACTTGCTCGTGCAAATGATGATAATCCACAAATTACAGATCGTTTCCAATTAGTTATTAATGGAGCTGAGATTATTAATGCTTACTCTGAGTTAGTTGATCCACAAGAACAAGAAAGAAGACTTGAGGAACAAGCCAGATTAAAAGCTAATGGAGATGAAGAAGCAATGCCAATGGATGGAGATTATATCTCTGCCATGGAAGTTGGTATGCCTCCTATTAGTGGTTGGGGTATGGGAATTGATCGTGTTGTTCAATTATTAACAAATTCTGATAACATTAAGGACGTTATTTTATTCCCATTAATGAGACCTTTAAACGAAGAAGAAAGAGACTCTGAATAGAGCCTTTTTTTTGTGATTTTTTGGTGAAAGTATTGATAATTAAGGGTTTAGTAGATATAATGATAGTGGGAGGTCATTTATGAAAAAACACAATGCAATCAAAGTCGTTCTTATCACTTTAGCAGTGTTCATATTACTAACTTGGATATTACCAGCAGCTTCATATTCTGGTGAGTTTTATGATCAAGGACGCATTCAAGTAGGATTCTATGATTTATTAGTTTATCCATTTATTGCAATTTCAAATTTCTATTCAGCAACATTATTTATTCTTGCTGTAGGTGCATTCTATGGTATTCTTTATAAGATTCCTGCTTATCGTAATTTATTAGATTCAATTGCTAATAAATTCAAAGCTCATGGGGAAGTAGTTATTGGTTTAACTATGATTGTTCTAGCTGTTGCTACATCTGTATGTGGTATTCAATTAGGATTTGCTTTATTTTTCCCATTCATAGCTTCTATTATTTTATTAATGGGTTATGATAAAATCGTTGCTGCATTAACTCTAGTAGGATCTACTATGATTGGTGTAGCTGGAACTACTTATGGTTATGAGAATGCTTCTATTCTTTATCAAATCTTAGGTACTGAAGAAAATGGTTTATCAATTACAAGTGATATTCCTGTAAAAGTTGCTATTTTAGTTGTAGGATTAGCAGTACTTATCGTAAATACATTAATGTATATTAAGAAACATAATACTGTTACTGTTGCTGAAGTAGAAACTAAGAAAGAAGAAAAAGAAGTAGAAGTTAAAGCCGAAGAGGTTCAAGTAGAAGAAGTTAAGGTTGAAGAAAAGAAACCTGCTAAGAAGAGTACTTCTAAAGCAAAATCTACTGCTAAAGATTCTAAGAAGGAATCTACTAAGAAAACTACTACAAAGAAGAGTAGTGGTAAAAAATCAAGTAAAAATAATAATAAGGCTGCTGCTACTGGTGATGACGTTATTGTTATCAAAGGTGGAGAAGAAACAGATTCATACTTAGTACCAGTTGATGAAGAAAAGAAACATAGTACTTGGGCATTAATTTGTGGATTTGCATTATTATTTGTTGTATTAATCCTAGCTTTTGTTCCTTGGAACACTGTATTTGGATTATCATTTATGGAAGATGCACTTAAATCTGTTTATGAATTCAAAATATTTGGATTCCAATTATTCTCTAAATTAGCTGGTACAAATAATCAATTCCAAGCATTTGGATCTTGGTCATTATCTGATATGATTTTTGTAATTGGACTTGTTTCTGTATTACTAATCTTTATCTATCGTGTTAAGATTGATGATGCTATTGATGGTGCTATTGAGGGAATGAAAAAGGCATTAGTTCCTGCAATTATCAGTGTATTAGTTTATGTTGCTTTAGTATTAAATGTATCTAATGCATATCAAACTACTATTTATAAGTTTATTTTAGATATTACTGGTGATTTTAATGTATTTACTACTGCAGTGACTACTGCATTAGCATCATTCTTCAATTATGATCCATATTATGCATTCCAATTAATTGTTCCTTATATTTCAGGAATTACTAAGAATACAGAAGCATATGGTATGATTGCAGTAATTTCTCAAGCTATGTATGGATTTACTATGTTAATCGCTCCTACAAGTTTAGTTTTAATGGGAACATTATCATATTTAAAAGTATCATACAAAGATTGGTTAAAGAATACATGGAAATTCTTATTAGAATTATTAGTTGTATTCTTAGTAATCTTTACTGTATTAGTATTGATTTAAGGAAAAGAGTTCTTCGGAACTCTTTTTTTATTTACTTTTTTTATTATTATGGTATACTTTAGGCAGGTGATTTTATGAGAATATATAATACATTAACAAGAAGTGTTGAAGAATTTATTCCTTTAGAAGAAGGAAAAGTAAAATTATATACTTGTGGTCCTACTGTGTATCATTATGCTCATATTGGGAATATTCGTAACTATATTGGACATGATATTTTAGATAAAACTTTACGATTATTAGGATATGATGTTTATCGTGCTATGAATATTACAGATGTAGGACATCTTACAAGTGACTCTGATTCTGGCGAAGATAAAATGGAAGTTGCTAGAAAAAGAGAACATAAGTCTGCTATGGAAATTGCAGATTTCTATACGAAGGAGTTCTTTAAGGACTATTCGTTAGTAAACTGTAAGATGCCTGAGGTTGTTTCTCCAGCAACAGCTAATATTGATGAGTATATTAAAATTATTACTTCTTTATTAGAAAAAGGGTATGCTTATGTTTCTGGTGGAAATGTTTATTTTGATATTAGTAAATTAGATGATTACTACGTATTAACAAACCATCAAGAAGATCAAATGGTTGTTGGTGCTCGTGAAAGCGTAGAAGAAGATAGTAATAAACGTAATCAAGCAGATTTTGCTTTATGGTTTACGACTAGTAAGTTTGAGAATCATGAATTATTATGGGATTCTCCTTGGGGAAAAGGATATCCAGGATGGCATATTGAATGTACTGGTATTTCTATTAAATATTTGGGAGAAAGATTAGATATTCATGGTGGTGGAGTAGATAATATCTTTCCACATCATACGAATGAAATTGCTCAAAGTGAAGCTTATCTTGGTCACCCATGGTGTCATTATTGGTTCCACAATGAACATTTACTAGATGAATCTGGTAAAATGAGTAAATCCAAAGGAGCTATACTTACTGTTTCCGTATTAAAAGAAAACGGATATGATCCATTGTCTTTCCGTTTCATGTGTTTAGGAAGTCATTATCGTAAGCAACTTGTTTTCTCTTATGATGCATTAGATCAAGCAGAAGCTACTTTAAAGAAATTAAGAAATAGGGTTCAATCCTTAATAGAAGAGGGAACTATTCAAAAAGATCAGTATGATTCTTATTTTGAAAAATTTAAAGATGCTTTAAGTGACGATTTAAATACTTCTAACGCATTAACAATACTTTATGATGTTTTAAAAGATGATGAATTAAATGGAAGTACTAAAATCTCTTTAATTCGTAAATTTGATGAAGTATTCTCATTAGATTTATTTAAGACGGATGAAGTAGATGCGGAATTGGTTGAATACATTGAGAAAAAAATTGAAGAGAGAAAAGAAGCAAAGAAAAATAAAGATTTTGCTTTAGCAGATTCTATTCGTGATGAGTTAGCAAGTAAGGGTATTGAATTATTAGATACTAGAGAGGGTACAAAGTATCAAATTAAAAAGTAGGTGAAGTGTATGCAAACAAAAGAAATCAATAGTTTGGTTCTTGCATATATTGGTGATACTGTCTATGAAAATTATATAAGACATTATTTGGTTTCAAAAGGAATCGCTAATGTTAATGATTTACAAAAAGAAGCAGTTCATTATGTTAGTGCTGTTGCACAAGCAGAAGCAGTAAAGAACATGATTGCTTCTTCTTTTTTGACAGAGGAAGAGATCGGAATATATACAAGAATTCGTAATAATAAAGGTCATTCTCATCCAAAAAGTTGTGATGTTGTAACTTATAAATGTGCTACTGGATTAGAAGGTCTAATTGGTTATTTAGACTTAGAGGGTAGAAATGACCGTATTGTAGAAATAATGAAATATATAGTTGGTGAGTAATATGTTAGTTTATGGAAGAAATGTAGCAAAAGAAATATTAAAAAAAG
>JAFUFG010000003.1 GCA_017470045.1 Bacilli bacterium
AAAGTGTTGCTTGAAATACTCTGTTTTTCTTGAATATTTGATTTATATTAACGGAGTCCATCGCATATATCACTAAAATTGATACGATGATATAAACAATAAATTTTCCTTTCATGATAGAGTCCTTTCAAAACCTTTGATTTTATCGATTCTTCTTTTATGTTTTTCTAAATTAGAAAATGGTGTTGTTACAAAGGTTTCAACAGCTTTTAACGCTTCTTCTTTTTCCATTTTTTCTCCGAATGCAATGATGTTGGCGTCGTTATCTTCTCTTGTGTATTTTGCTTCTTCTGCATTCGATACTTTTGCACAACGGATTCCACGGAACTTATTACAAGCAATACTTATTCCAATTCCTGATCCACAAATGGCTACTCCAAAGTCTACATTTCTTTCCACAACATTTGCGGATAACGTAAATGCATAATCAGGATAATCCACAGATTCTGTGGAAAAAGTTCCATAATCTATAATTTGATATCCTTTATTTGTTAATTCTTGTTTTAAGTACTCCTTTAATTCATAACCTCTATGGTCATTTGCCATTCCTATCTTCATATGATCACCCTCTTGTTATTAGTATACCATAGAACCAATAAAAAAAGCGCTTATTCAGCACTTTCGTTTGTAAATCCATATTTCTTGTTGAACTTATCTACACGTCCTGCACGAGATGTTCTAGCTTGTTTTCCAGTATAGAATGGATGACATTTAGAACAAACTTCAACTGGCATTTCTGATTTTGTAGATTTAACTGTAAAAGTTTCTCCACATGCACAAGTTACAACACAATCCTTAACTTCTGGATGAATTCCTTTTTTCATACTATCTCTCCTTCCGCCATGACTTAAAGCCATAGTAATTCAAATCGCGTTATTAGTATAGCAAGGTTTTTCTTATTTTTCAAGGTTTTTTGTATACTTTTTGTAGATTTTATTTGCTATTTCTTCGTATCCTTCCTTTGTTGGATAGTTTGATTTTGGGTTTTGAAAGTACTTTGGATTACTTAATGGAGTAATGTAAATAACTTCTTTTTGATTTCTTAGATAGTTATTATATTTTTGAATACTAAGGGAGAGATAATAATCTTCTATATTATTTGGATAACCGACTACATAAATCTCTTTTTTATAATACTTTCGGATTTCTTTTATGAAAGAGTCAAAGTCAGATTCTACTTCTTTTAGAATCTGATCAATCTTTCTATTATTTAATTCGGATTCTAAAGATTCGTAATAGATTAAGTCGTTTAATCCAACATTTATGGTTAATAGATTTGAATTCTGCAATTCTTCTTTTAGTGCTATTTTGTGGTTATTAACTACAATTATTTGATTATTAATAATGTTACTTTGTAACAGTTTTATTGATATATTCTTATTTGAGAAGTCTTTTGTATAGAATTGTATTTTATTTTCTTTTTTTAATTTATCTTTTAAATAATCACTATATCCATAATCAATCATTCCATAAGAATTGATTCCTTTTGAGTATCCATCTCCTAAGGATAGATAATGGATTTGACTTTGCCCATGATTTTTATAGATGATTGTTACGGATAAGAATACTAAACAGTATAGGAATATCATTTTTGGACTGATGAACTTTTTCATTTTTCCTCCACAAAAAAAGAAATATTTGTATATTATATTTCTTTTAATGATATTTTAGCACCTACGTCTGTTAATTTCTCTATGATATTTTCATATCCTCTTAAGATATGCTCTACATTGGCAATTGTTGTTTTTCCTGTTGCTAATAATCCTGCAGCTACCATAGCAGCTCCTGCTCTTAAGTCTGTTGCTACTACTTGTGCTCCTTTTAGATCATTTGGTCCTAGGATTGTTGCAGTTTGATTATTAACCGTTATGTCTGCTCCTAAATCTTTTAAATAAGGAATATGCATAAATCTATTTTCATAGATTGTTTCTGTTACTTTTGACTTTCCATTTGCTTGTGTTAATAATACAGTAAATGGTTGTTGTAGATCCGTTGGGAATCCTGGGTATACGGCAGTCTTAATATTTGTTGCTTTGTATGGTTTTTCTCTTTTTGAAACCATAACATAGTCTGTTCCAATTTCTAAGTCTGCTCCCATTTCTTCTAATTTTGAGATTAGAGAATCTACATGTTCTGGAATCATGTTATCTACTTTTAAGTTTTTACCACATAATGCTCCAATGATTAAGTAAGTTCCTGCTTCGATTCTATCTGGAATTACTTCGTGGAAACATTGATGTAGATAGTCTACTCCTTGAATCTTAATCGTAGAAGTTCCTGCTCCTGTAATTTTTGCTCCCATGTTATTTAAGAATGTTGCAACATTAACGATTTCTGGTTCTTTTGCAGCATTATCAATAATCGTTGTTCCTTTTGCTTTTACAGCAGCTAACATAATATTGATTGTTGCTCCTACAGATGCAATATCTAGGTAGATATTTGCTCCCTTTAATTCTTCTGCTTCTACAATATATTTATTTTTTTCTGTCGTAATCGTTGCTCCTAAAGCTTCAAATCCTTTTAAGTGTAGATCAATTGGTCTAGCACCGATAGAACATCCTCCTGGGAAATACATAACTGCTTTTTTATATTTTCCTAGTAATGCACCCATAAAATAATAAGATGCACGTAATTTCTTAGAAAATTGTTCTGTAATCTCCGTATTTTCCATTTCTTTTGGATTGATTACGATACTTTCACTTGCTCGATTTACGTTTACTTTTAATAATTTTAATATATCACAAAGTGCTTCGGTATCGGTAATCTCTGGTACATTACAAATCGTTGCTTCTTCATCTGTTAAAATAGCAGCTGGAATTAAAGCAACTGTTGCGTTCTTCGCGCCACTAACTCGGATTGTACCAGATAATTCTCTAGCACCTTCTATTTCCATTATTTTCATAGTTTACCTCCTATGGTTTGATTTTTTCGTTTTCTCCCAATTAAATCATAAGTAAATATAGGCGGATTGTCAATTATTTCAACGTTTATTTGACTTTTTTAATGTAAAGAAAAATAGATATTTCTATCTATTTTAGTTTATGATTATGATTGTACTTTTTTACTATTTCTTGGACTATGGATGTGTATTCGTAATCTGTTTTATCTTTATCGATATTGCATAATGGTGGGAATAAGATACACCAAAAATTTTCTC
The DNA here is from genome assembly GCA_017470045.1 of Bacilli bacterium. Next base: position 3,158 of record JAFUFG010000003.1, read on the forward strand.
CTAATCCATCCCCTATTGTGATGACCAAAGACTCATAATTTCCTTCTTCAAAAGTAATCCCTTTATACTCTTTCTTTGGAAAGTAATGTAGACCATAGTCTATGGAGTAATTATCTTCATATAGAGTGTTTTGTAATGACTTTGATACTATATTATTATATAGTGGCATATTTTCTTGTATCGTATTTCTAGTTTCGGATAAGGAATGCGTATTTAAAAAAGAAATTTGAGGTTTTATTTCTTTTACTACTTCTTTTTTAATGGATTGATCGGATTCAGAATTCGAATTAGCGATTACTCGAAATCTTATTAAATCTTTGGGCATTACTAGTTTTTCTTCTTTATTCATACAAAGTATCGCAATAACAATAGCGAATGGGATTAATAGTTTTCTCATAAAAAGACTCACTTACCTTTCAAAGATATAGTGAGTCTTTTAATTTTAATTATTCACAATTTTTAAAAATAAATAACATTCTATCTTTTTCGGATAGATCTTTTTTTACTTCAATTCTTACGTTCTTTATCTTTTCTTGAATTAGATTAGTAATATCAGCTGCTTGTTCATAACCAATTTCAAAGGCTACGATACATTTCTCTTTCATATGACTTTCCAATCCATCAATAATCTTTCGATAACAATCTAGACCATCTACTCCTGCATATAATGCAAGATGTGGCTCGTTGTCTCTTACGATGTCTTCTATTTCTTCATCTGTTTTAATATATGGTGGATTACTGATAATAACATCATATTTCTTATCAATGTTTTTCCACATATCGCTGTGGATTAAATTAGCTTTTAATCCTAAATTATCTCTATTTTGTTTCGCAACAGCTAATGCTGATTCACTAATATCGACTAAATCCACAGATTTTGTGGATAACTTCTTTTCTAGAGATAAACCGATTACTCCACTTCCACAACCTAAATCAATTATTTCCACAGAATTGTGGAAAAACTGATTCACATATTTTATCGTGTTTTCTACTAATTCTTCTGTTTCGAAACGTGGAATTAAAACATTTTCATTTACTTGGAAACGATTTCCATAGAAATTAACATTTCCAATTACATATTGTAGAGGCTTTCCTGTCTTTAAAGCTTCTACTTCTTTCTTATATAGTTCTACTTTATCATCACTAACGATATCTTCCAAACAGTTGAATAGTTCTAACACATTTTTATTTATTAATTCTGCTAATAATATTTTGGCATAGTCTGAATGAACATGTTGTTTTCCATAAACCAATAGTTCTTCAACAGACATCTTATTCTACGTCTCCTTGAAGTTTTCTCTTTTGATCTTCTTGGATTAAAGCATCAATAACATCGTCTAAAGCTCCATCCATAATACGATCTAAGTTATTTGTAGTAAAACCAATTCTATGGTCTGTTACACGGTTTTGTGGGTAGTTATAAGTACGGATTTTTTCTGCACGATCTCCTGTACCAATCTTACTACGTCTTTCATTTCCTTCTTTTTCAAGTCTTTCTTCTTCTTGTAATTCATAAAGTCTTGCTCTTAAAACACGCATTGCTTGTTCTTTATTTTGAATTTGACTACGTTCATTTTGACAAGTTACTACTAATCCTGTAGGTAAGTGAGTAATACGAACTGCTGAATCAGTTGTATTAACACCTTGTCCACCACAACCACTAGAACGATAAATATCAATTCTTAAGTCATTTGGATTAATTTCAATTTCTGCATCTTCATCTGCTTCTGGAATAACTAATACTGTTGCAGTTGAAGTTTGAAGTCTACCATTTGATTCTGTTACCGGAACTCTTTGTACTCTATGAGATCCACTTTCGTATTTTAATAAAGAATAAGCGCCTTTTCCTTTAATAATAAGCTCAATTTGACTAAATCCTCCTGCAGTACCATCTACAGAGTTATATACTTGATAGGTAAATCCATGTTTTTCAGCATATCTTGTATACATACGGAATAAGTCTCCAGCAAAGATATTTGCTTCATCTCCACCAGCTGCTCCACGAATTTCCATAACAACGTTCTTTCCATCATTAGGATCCTTTGGAATTAAAAGAATTTCTAATTCACCATCTAATTTTGCTTTTTCTTCTTCTAATTCTCTTAATTCTTCTTTTGCCATTTCTCCTAATTCTGGATCTTTGGTCATTTCTTTAGCGCCTTCCATATCTTCTAGCACTTTTTTATATCTTTTGTAACAGTTTACGATATCCTCTAAATCTGACATTTCTTTGGAATATTGTCTTGTTTTTTTAATATCGGATAAAACTTCAGGTTTTGATAATTCTTCTTGTAAGAATTCATATTTTTCTAACGTAGCTTCTAATCTTTCTATCATATTCTCTCTCCCTTTCGGTAATCAAACGTATTATATCACACTTTTACGAAGAAAAAAACTAGATTATTGTTCTAGTTCTAATTCGTCTTCATCTAGGATTACTAAATCTTTTAGTTCTTCGTTGGTATCTTCATCATAATCATCATTTTCTGTATCATCATAACTATCTTCATCCATGTCATCATCATCAGAGTCTTGATCATCATCTTCTGAAGATTCCTCTTCTTCTTCATCCTCATCATCATCTACATCTGTTACTTTTACTACTTTATCAGATGTATGTCTTTCTCTTAAATCAACAGTTCCATCTTTTAAAATAATGAAATGTTTATCAGTAGATAAGGCTGTAAAATAATCAGCAATTTTCTTTTCAAATGTACTTTCTGGTAATTCTAATAATTCAATGATCTTTTTGAAAAGATCAGCTGTTTTCATTGGTTTTTTGCTTTCTTCTAGAATTAGTTGAGTTATTTCCTTATTGGATAGTAATTCTAGATCTTCCTTTTTCATCTTTTTTAGACTCATAATAAGCCCTCCTTATATCTAAACATTATATGTAAATTGCAAAAAATTGTTATTGTAAAAATTACGTATATACTTATAACATAGAATAAAGGTAATTACAATATTTTTTTTACATTTTCTCTGGTACTTCAATTCCTAAAATATCAATTAATAAACTGTTTACTTCATATACTAGTTTTGTT
>JAFUFG010000004.1 GCA_017470045.1 Bacilli bacterium
ATTCACTTATTGGTTCGTGCTGAGCTTTATATAATAAATTAGAAAGTCTTACATAAGTAGATAAATTGATGCGTTTGCTGATAGCGTTTAACCTGCGATGTCCATCTGTTTCTCCAGTTTGATCCAGCCTTTCTATTTTATCGCCATCCTTTTTAGGACGCATTATTTGGAAAGAATCATCGTCATCAAATGTATCAGATAGATATGCAAGAGGCTTACCTTTATTTTGTCTAATGAATCGTCTAACATCTTCATTAGTTGTTACTATTTCGTCCTCATTTACTCTGATGATAAATGCTTTCGTGTGAAGATCTACGTAGTTTCCAACAGCATCTGTAATTCCCTGAGACATATTACCATCCGTTGATAAAACAATCATTGGCGTTTGTCTTGTTACATCTAAAGAAACATATCCTTGCTGATGTGATCCTTTTACTCTAGCTACAGGAATTGCAATATTATCGTATGTGAAATATAAATATGTATAACCTGTATCTGGAACAGCATATAATTCAAGATTGTCCATTGATGCAACAGCAGCAAACAACTTATCAACCGTTTCAGATCATCCAGAAGCATTTATTGCAAGATTTAACCATGAGCTCTTAACTTTACTTCCGTTTGTATATTTTTGTTTACGCGTTTCTTTATCAAGGACCAATAAATCCATTGATAAGTTGCGAATTAGTTTTCTAAAATCAGTTTCTTGTTCTGGAGTAAGTCTTCCTAAATTACTAATAATATTGTTTCGGTTTCCAAAAACAATTTCTGTTGAATCTTCACTAAATAATCAATTGATAAAATCTTTAGTGTTTATCAACGTTCCATCATTTTCGTGTTCATCGAGAATATCGTAGTAACGTTTATAATTATCAAAATCAGCACGCTTTGTTTTTTGATCACCACCGATTAACAATGATGATGCCGCACTACCTTGAGCGCGAACGGTTGCCTTCCAATCTTCAACACCCTTTCATCCATCATATTGATTACTACCTGTATTAACTCTTGAAAAATTATTATCTGGTAAAGTGGATGAACCAGGAACAACTGGTGGTGGAGGAGTTGTTGTAGGTGGAGGTGTTGGAATGGATGTGGAAGATCATGTTTCTGATTCAAATAAGCCGTTGAAGAAATTTTTATAATCGTTCATAGCTGCATCAGCATCTTCTCCAGCAGAAGCTTTTGGATTCACAATAATAGATGCTGTATTAGAAACAACGCTTCCTGGGAACATTGGACCAAGATTTCCAATTACATATCCTCCAATTCTTGCTCGACTAATAATTGTATAAATATTACGAAGATAATCAAAATTTCCGGAATTTGCAACATTTTTTACGTCTATTAGATAATAATCATATTCTCCACCCTGTACTGCTCCAACATCTAGTACATCAATATCTGAACTACGATACGAAGAATAAGTGTCAACGTTGTCAGTAATAATAACAATTTTCGGGCCTTTATTATCAGATTTCGGGAATGATTTTAATTTTTCAATTGCTGCAGTGGCATCTGACGCAGTACCTATTCCGAATATACTATCTGTTCGTTCAAAATATTCAAATTTAAAAGGTGTCATTTCAGCCGAAACAGCATCTCAGATTTGTTTTGGAGTTAGCCAAGGTTTTTCTGTGTAAACATCAAGCATTTTTTGAACCATCGCTTCTACACGATTAAGATTATTAATCATACCTAAGTTTCCAGCACGCATTGATAAATTTAATCGTGGTCCACTAATAGCAACAACGTCAAATACTCCAGAATTATTATGTGTTTTAATTGTTCTACCTTCACTATCCTGGCCTTCTAATTCGACAGTTGTACCATTTTGCATTTTATCTCCAGCAAAAATGAAATTAATTCTGCCTCTTTTACTTACTTCAGAAAAGAATTGAAAATCGGCTTCGCTTAAGAATCCAGATTCATCGACATAAATATCTAATCCAGATCTTCCATTTAAAATGGGGTTTCAAATGTCTGCACGTTTTGATAGTTCATCAATAACACTTTGTTTGAGAACTCTAACGTGAGCAGTATCTTTATTACTTTCAAAGTCATCGTTTGTTAAAGTTCTTCCTAACAAAAGCTCCATTAATTTAGCTTTTGTGTAGGTGTCTTCTGACGAAATCTTAAGATGCTGCTGTAAAGCATCAGTTCTATTTTGATATTGCGATACAGCTAATGCTTCAATTTCAGGATGTTGTAGTTTACGCATTTCCCGAATATATCGCAGTACCACTTGAGTTTTACCTGTACCAGCCGAACCATCGATAAACATTGAATTGTAAATTCTTGATTTTGCCTTCATATAAGCACGAGAAGCATCATCAAGATTCGGTAAATTTTCTAATTGTGATGAAATTCTATCGACAAGTTTATTAAAAAGTTCTGGCGATTCTAATCTTCCGAAAGCAATTTGAATATTTAATAACTGATCTCAGAATGGTTCAATATTTGTTGTAGACTCAACAGTTTTTATTAATCCAAATGTTATTCTAGGATCAATTGCAATTGTAGAAGCTAATCAATAAAGAACATCGATATTTTCAATTACAGATTCTGGTTTATGGGAGATTGTAGAATTTTTTAATTTCCAAAGGTCAGTAAAACCAGAAACTAATACATCTGCAATAACTTCTGATCGATCTCTACCATCATTAGGTGTAAATTTTAAAACTTCATCGTATAATGAGTTCATGAATTTACGCATCACTTCTCAGAATTTAGGGAAATTTTCCTCATTTACATTGTTGTAATCGAATCCTCCAGCATCTGACCAAAGTTTTTGTACGTCTATTCCAAGTTCTGATAACTTATCGCCAATAAATACAGAAGGCTCGTCTACAGAAGATGAAGTTTTTTCAACAATTGCTTTTATAAACTTTGGCGCACCAACAATCATAGATTGTTTCTTTTGCTTTACAGTGCTTTGTTGGTTTTTGGCATGTAAATCAAGTAGATAATCAAGTCGTTGACTAATAATATCTAAATCCGCGCCATAAACATCACTAAGTGTCATATTAGTAAGGAATGGCAATTGGTCTTTGCCTTCATCAGCTCTAAGTTTATTGATATACATGTTCGCACCAAATGGAAGCATTCCGCGAAGTACAGCTTTAGCTGCATTTAAAGCACTTTGCAGATACTGTAATTCATTTAATGCAAAAGGATCTTTAATAACATAATCATCTAAACGCTGTTTATCATATAAGCGTTTTTGCTCATCTTTCAGCATTTGTCATAGATTAGTTGGAAAACCGTTCAATTCAACACTAAGCGCTTGAATCCAATCCATTATTGGTGTATGAATCATTTCCGCACGAATTTGTTTTAATTGAGCGATTTCATCGATTACATTAACCCCATCTGCAAATAATATAGAATCTACATAATTTTTAGCATCAGTTTCTACACTGTCTGATACTTTTGCAGATTCTAAATTACCAGATTTAATACATTCTGCTACATAACTAATTAAATTTTTATATGCAACTTCTGCCGTTTCTGGATTACTTGCTATAGCTGTAATAACGTCATTAAATTTAGAACGCAATAATTGAAATTTTTGAGAGTCTGTGATAGCAGAATTTGCATACATGTTTTGTTCCATTTTTGCAGCATATTGTGCAAAATCATCTGCCATCATATCCAATTCTAACTCTTCTGCAAAATCAAGAATGTGCTTAATGATATGCTGTGTTTTCCCGTTATAAGTTACAACAACTCTTCCTTCGTTATAAAGGGCGTTAAGTTCGTTTAAAACGTCATGTAGGTTAATTTCAATTTCGTTTCCGTCCGAATCAACAATGGTTGTCGTAACACCTAATAACGATGTGTCGTTTAAATAATTGACAAATGTATTTAAAAATTCGTCTCCAAGATTATTAGCATCAGAAATAATATTTAATGATATTTCATCAAGTATTCCTGGAAGATGCGTATCTCCAACAGATTCTCCAAATATCTTACTTCTAAGATTGTTGGAAACACCCCTAAGACCTCGATTCATTAAATCATCACTAAATTCAGAAACAATTTTATCTGTATTTAGTTTTGTATAATAATTCTTTAAGAATTGAAGAATTGTCTTATTATCTTGCAACTCACCTAATTTTTCCAAAGAATTTGGTTCATCTGATTCGGTTTCTCTAAAAAGTACCTCTAAAACGTGTTTTGGGTCAGTTCTCAAATTAAGAATTGCTTGAAGATTTCCAACTTGCTTTGTGAGTTCTTCAATTGTTTCTGTATCTGTACCAGGTGTAGAAATAGCTTGTTGTAAAGCAGACTCAGCATCTGCTAATTGTTTTTCATATTCCTCTCAGTTAATAGCTCCTTCTGTTGCAGTAATTACATTACTTCTTTCAGGATCGGTTTTATATCCAGAATACTCTTTGATTTGTTGTTCAATTACAGGTAATATTCTTTGTGATAGTCTTTGATGTAATTCAAACGCCTTTCTTAATCGTGTTTTAGATTCTGTACTATCTTTTCAAGCTTCGTATTCGGAATCAAAATATTCTTTTGTCTTTTCTCCTTCACGAGCTACAATTTCATCATAATTTTCACCATACTTCGCTCGAACAAAATTCTTAACACTTTCTTCAAAGTACGTTGGAGTATTATTTTCTGCATCTAAATCAGACGTATAAAGGTCTTTCAACATCTTATCTCCGAGGAATATACCGAGAGCTAAATATTCGGATGCACTTTTGCCTTTTAAAATATCATCTAATTGTTTTTGATATGCATCTAAATCCTTATGATATCGTTTAAGAGTATCATCATTATCAACGGCTTGTCTTGCTGCATTAGCTTGTGCATCAGAAACATGTAACAAATCAGATTCTCGGTCTTCAATTAGTTCAAGTAACTTTGTTTGCTTTCTTTGCAAATCTGCTACATCAGAAATAATAATTCTATCAACTCCAACACTACGAATATAATCAATTCGTTCATCTCTAAGTTTTTCGTTTCTAAATTTATCCAAATCAGTATAACCCGCTTTTGTAGCCTCGTCTTTAATAGTATCTAACGCTTTAGATAAAATTTCATTATCTGTTACCATTAAATTAAGACTTTCCAATTGAGTAGCTTTATATTTAATTCTCTGTCGTAAAAGATTTGCAATCGCTGTATTTTGATTATTGTCAATAGAACAAGTTTTGTATACTAATTTTTTATTACCTTCTGCATCAGTATCAATTTTATAATCTCAAGATAACTCCTTTGTTCCAAATTTCCCTTTTTTCTCCCAGCTATCAATAATATCTAATAATTCTTTTCCATATCCATTACGAATATATCAAGTAAGTTGTAAATCTGTATCCTCTAAATCAGAAATATAACGAATGTTTCTATGAAGTACTTTATTATCTCATTGAGTAAGTCCTTCAAACACAGCACCACCAATTGCACCTCCAATAAACGAAGATGTATATCTTGAAAGAAAATCCTCTGGACTAAATCCAAAATTAATTTCAGATGCTTCTTTGTCTTTGACATCAAACCCTAACGCTTGAAGACCAAGAGTCATACCTTTTGCTAAATCAGTGGCACCTTCCTCCATTACTTCTTCAAGACCTTCATTAAATGCCCTTGAAAGATATACATTATCAGAATATGCTGAACCAATATTTTTAATCTTTGGAAGCATATCTTTTAAGAATGATTTTGTAGAGTTATACGCGGACTGATATCACTTCATAGCAGCTTTTTCAGTTGCTTCTTTAGTAGCAACATTTAATCCTTCGTTCGCTAATTGTCTTTCAGCTAGCGCCCTTCCAGTAAGAACTCCTTCTTTACGAAGAACTTGTCTAAGTTCCGGTAATTCCATACTAGGATCTCTGAACAACATATCTTTAAAATATTCATTGTTAATAAACCAATAGAAAGCGCCCATTGTAGCTAGAGCTCCAACACCAGCCATTCTATCATTTACACCAGCCTCTTTATATGCACCATAAACATCTTCGGCAGAAGTCGCAGCCATATATGCAAGTGATAGATTTTGTCCAATCTTCATACTTTTTATAGATGGTTGCACACCACGTCATTGAGCAAGAAGTTTTGGCATTTTCTGAATCAAACGCTGTGAATATAATTGACTAGCAGAATCAGAAATCATTTGCCCAATGTTTTCAATAGATCAAAACCTGCCCTGTCCTTCATCGCTTTGTGATGTTCCAAACCTAGACATAAAATTTTCAACAGAAGTTGCAGTTTTTCCAATTCCATTATCATTATCTCCAGTAACAATAGCATTTATCATCTTTGTAAGAACTGGAATTGTTTGACCTAATGCTGCTGCAGCATCAACTGCCCCAAAAACATATCCATACGGAGTTAAATACGGAACAATTCTAGCAACAGTTCTGGCAAGAGTTTTTCCAGCATTTGCTTTTACTCCATCATTGTCAAAAATATCAATTTTGTTTCAAATGGTACCTTCTTTCGACAACGTATCAGACACATGTAATATATCTTTTCCATAGATTTCGTTTTTACCTACAATTTGATACATTGGATCGCCAAATTCATCATATTTATGCTCACCTTTATGATGTTGCACCTCAATTCCATTTTCAATATGCGTACCATCTTTATCCCATGTAGCAAGCGCAAGAGTTGGCCTAAACAATCCTTTTAAGATACCTCCTTTGTCTTCAGGAGCCCAGTCTAACTGATTTCCGTTTTCATCTAATACTTTATTAGATTGTGCTACCTCTCTTTCAGAAAAAGAAGGTGCTCCGGTTTCAAAAATATTACCAATGCCAATTGCATGACGTTGTGGATCTCTCGTTCGAACAATTCTTGCAGTATCGTCGGCAATATTTGTATTTCCAAGAGAAAAGATGTCATTTGCAGAACTAGGAACACTTTGTATTAAACCATTTATATAATCGTTTGTAACAAAATCAGTATATGCTCTATTTGCACTATCATAAAATGCAGAAAATGCATCACTATCAAAAGAACCATCTTGTTTTTTAAAAGTATTTTTTACTTGTGGAATACTCTCATAATAAGATTTCTCTCTTAAACCTGTATTTTCAGGATTAATATTATACGCTTTTAAATCATCTGGCTGTAAAGATGTCCCTTGTATGTTTAGATTAATCGCTATCCAATCGTTTGCTTTCATACTATCTAAATTGTCCTAATTGTTGCGAAATTACCGAATAATTCGGATCATTCTGTCTTAAATAATTTGTCATTGCTACTTCTGCTTCTCTAGCAGTAACTCTTGCTGCAAAATCTGTCATAGATGATTTTGGAACAAATTCACCAATCCCACTTAACAGCATTGCTCTAGCAGCATTTTCCATAGGAATATAAACATTTCCACGATACATATCTCAACGTTCCGGAGAATTAAAATGACTATTAACAACTCTTGTGCTTTTAGAAGGAGTGGTTGTATTATATTTTAGAGCATTTGTATATGCGTCCATTATTTGTTTGCCTGACTGATTATCTAAATGCTCTAAAAATGGTTTCATGTCTTTTGAAATATTAACACTATCTTTTGATGCATACGCACTAAATGTAATAAACGGCATTGTATCTTTTATACGAATAGTGTTTGTTTCCCTGTCGTAATCTCCAGGAGACAATTGTATACCCTTATTATTAAGTAATTGATCTAATTCAATTTGAGATATATTTGGATTGTTCTTAAGTATATGTTGAATCTCGTTATATGCCATAAGTTTATCGAAATCAGGTACGATTTTTCCTGTTTTTGAATCATGCTTATATGGTAACATTGCAATGTTTAATTCACTATTGCCATCGTACATTATAGCTGGAAGTTCATTTGGATCAAGCACTCTATTTCCAAATGAAATTGAATTTAAATCTCCAGCTTTTACAGCAGCAGCTTTTTGTCTAAATTCAACCATGTTCATCGGACCAAGAACTTCCATGTTTTTATCTACAGGAGCTCCAGCACTATAAACATTCATTGTAAGTGCACCAGTTTCTCAAACTTGTGATGCTTGTGGCACAATTGCAGCAGTTGTTTGATACAATCTCATGTTTCCAATTTGCTGTAAATAATTGTCCTGCGTTAGTTGTTCACTACTAGTAGAACTACCACCCTTCTTTCCAGTAGTATATGGATCAAAATCAGTAGCAGTCTTATCAAAATCAACCGTTTTGGAATAACTTGGATAGTGATATAGTGCCTGTAAAATTAATCTTGTAATATCTTTTTCGTTTTTAGGATCTCCACATTCAGAAGCAGTTTTAGCAACAAA
>JAFUFG010000005.1 GCA_017470045.1 Bacilli bacterium
GGAATTGAGTATTCTACTCATATTCAAGATATTGGTTGGGAAGATCAAGTTGCTGGTCGTGGATGGAGAAAGAATGGTGAAATGTCAGGTACTTCTCATGAATCCAAACGATTAGAAGCCATCAAGATTCGTTTAACTGGTCCAGTTGCTAATTCTTATGATGTTTACTATAGAGTTCACGCTCAAGAATTTGGCTGGATGGGCTGGGCTAAGAATGGAGAAGCAGCAGGTACTGCTCATTACTCTTATCGATTAGAGGCAATTGAAGTTGTATTGGTTCCAAAAGGAGAAAATCCTCCTGCTAGAGATGATATTCGAACTGCAGCTGCATTTGTTGATAAAAGAGCTTAAAAGTAGAGAAAACTCTACTTTTTTTGTCGCTTTTGAAACGATTTACAAATAATTTGTTTTGTAGTATAATATGTTTGATTTGTAGGGGTGTTTTTTTATGAAAAAATATTATTTATTTATCCTTTTATTTTTATTCTTATTTCTTCCAGTAGGAGTAGATGCTAGAAGAGAAATGTCTGAGATAAAAAATGATTATCGTGAAGGAGATCATTTTTCTGAACACTATTACTATACTGCTTGGAATTGTACCGATAGTGGTTGTAAAGGTGTAGGTACTAATGCTTACGATTGTGCTGGGTTTGTTGCTCGTGTTTATCGTGATTATTTTGGTGTAGACTCTTCATGGGGTACTCAAGTTACGGATGTTAATGGTATCTATAATCTTGCCCCTGGAGATATTGTTCGTTTTGATGAGCCTAAAAAAGGTGCTAACACAGAGGTAGGACATAGTGTCTTTGTTTTGGGTAAAAATGGTAGTACCATTACAGTAGCGGAAGCAAATGTTGGTGCCAATCATTCTATTCGTTGGAGTAGTACTTATAATGTAGAGCGCTTCCGTATTGGTTTTGATCACATTACAAAAGCTTGGTTTCCTTATGGAAATCCTAAAAAGGCTCCTGCTATTAATAAAACTTCTAATGTTACTGCTTCTTTTAATTCGAATACAAAGAAGATTACTGCGAATTGGGATTATGTAAGTCCTGCAAGTGATTATCGTGTTAAAGTTTATGAAAAGGCAAAAGCAGATAAAAATAATTTTACAAGTCCGGTATATAACAAAATAGTAGGTACTAGTACTGCAAATACTCATTACTTTGATTTTAAAACTCCTGGAGAATATGCTATTGGAGTTACTACAATCTTAGATGATTATTCTTCCAAAGAAGCTGGTTATGCTTACGTTAGTATTGTAGCTCCTACTAGTGTTTCTATTGATAATTTAAAAGATTCGGTTATTTATGTTGGAGAACAATATCGTATTAATACAACGATTCTTCCGGAAAATGCTAATATTAATCGTTCATTAACTTATGAAAGTTCAAATCCTGATGTTTTAAAAATATCTGGAACTTATGTTAGTGCAGTAGGAGAAGGTACTGCAACTTTAACGGTTACTACAGAAAATGGTAAGAAAGCATCTGTTACTCTTACGGTTAAGAAACTTATTCCTGTAGAATCTGTTACGATGAGTGAGACAAATAAAGAAGTATGGACTGGTAATACCTTCCAATTAAAAGCAACTATTAATCCAAGTAATGCGAATGATCAAGAGATTCGTTGGTCTAGTAGTAATACGAAAGTTGCTACCGTAGATAATAATGGTAAAGTTACTGCTATTTCTCGTGGTACTGCATTTATTTATGCTACAGTTGGAGGAAAGAGTGGTTCTTGTACGGTTCTTGTTCGTACCACTGGCCTTGCTTTAGACTTTAGTCAAGAAGTTTATGTTACTACGGCTAGTAACTATTATTTGAAAAGCAATTTAAGTACGAATGATGGTTCTAGTATTGATTGGAATAAAGTTACTTTTTTCGTAGATGGAAAAGAAGGTACTTATAATCTTACTTCGAATTATATTGATTTTACTTCTAACTATGTTGGTGAAGTATATACTTTATATGCTACTTATTATGGTGTAACCTCTTCTATGAAGATTAAACCAGTTACTGCTTATAGTGCTTCTAGTTTTGATTTATTATCTTCTGCTGGTACGGAATTTACTCTTCTTAAAAATAAAAAGTCTGTTACGGATCTATACTTTGAACAAAAGGCAAATTATTATCCTAAAACTCATCTTTATGTTAATAAGATGGATTTTGATATTCTTTATGATCCAAATGTTGTTGCCATTTATGATTTAACGACAGAATATAATGAAGTTAATTTATATGATGATGGCAAGGGTAAGATTCATGTTTCTATTGATATGGGTGATGATGTATTCGTATTAGATCAAAAGAATATTATTCATATTACTTTTATTGGTGCGAAGGATGAAGATGCGGAGAGTGAAGTTACTTTTGCAAATGTAAAAACTCGTGTTGCAACAAAGAACTATAGTTTTTCTACTTATGATATTGATACAAAGTTAACAATGCATGCGAAAAAGTATCTTCCATTAAGAAATGCTGCGATTGGAAATTCTATTTCGAAAATGGAAATTCGTACGACTCATCAATTAGAGGCTATTCCTGTTCCTAATAATACAACGGATTACTATAATACTAGTTGGGTTAGTAGTAATCCAAATGTAGTTGAGGTAGACTCAACTGGATTACTTACTGCAAAGAGTGTTGGTACTGCTACTATCACGATGTATATGAATTCTTATAGTAAACGTATTTCTGTTACTGTTGAAGATAATACGGTTTATATTACCAATTTAACTTGGGATCGTGATTTTTCAAAATTATATAATGGAAGATCTTATTATATTGTTCCTACTTTAACACCTTCTAATCAAACAGAAGCTAGTTCTGTTACTTTAACTAGTAGTAATTCTAATATTGTTTCTGTTTATAATGGTGCTGGATATAATTACTTAACTACCAAAGGGGAAGGTACTGCAACAATTACTGCTACAGCAGGTACTTATCAAAAGACTTATACTGTTACCGTATTACCTAAATATGTTGCTGTTACAAATGTTTCTGTTAGTTTAAATACGGATTCTGTTGTTGTTGGTAAAATGGCAAAAGCTACTGCTGTTGTTACTCCTACTAATGCAAGTGAGCCTAATATTACATGGAGTTCTAATAATACGAATGTATGTAGTATCGATAGTAATGGTTCTATTACTGCGAAAAGTGTTGGTACTTGTACTATTACTGGTAGAAGTAATAATTCTTATAGTGATAGTAAGAAGTTAACGGTAGTTAGTGATATTACTTCTGTTTCTTTGGATAAGAGTGAATTTAAAATTATTAAGGGAACTACGGATAATAAGTTAACTGCTACTATTTATCCAAGTAATAGTATCGATAAAAATATAAAATGGACTAGTAGTAATACTAATGTTGTAAAAGTAGATCAAACAGGAAAACTTACTATTATGGGAATTGGTAATGCTACTATTACTGTTACTGGTGGCAATAATAAGAGTGCTACTTCTAATGTAGTGGTTGTTGCTTCTACTATGAAATTAACTCCTAATACTTTAACTTTATATGTAGGAGATAGTTCTACGATTACTGGAACGGTTACTCCTGATTATGCTGATAAATCTATTACTTGGTCTACTACTGATTCCAATATTGCAAAAGTATCGAATGGAAAAGTTACTGCTGTTGGTGTTGGGGCTTGTTCTATCAGTGCTACGAATAAATATGGTGTCAAGGCAACTGCTCTGGTTACAGTAAAAGCAAAGCAAACAATTCCTGTTTCTAGTGTTAGCCTTGATAAAACAAATTTAAGTTTAAGTGTTGATGATAAAGCAACATTAAATGCATCTATTTTACCTAACAATGCAACAAGTAAAACAGTTACTTGGACAAGTAGTAATTCTTCTGTTGCAAAGGTAAGTAATGGTGTTGTTACTGCAGTTGCTCCTGGATATGCAACGATTACTGTTAAATCAAATAATGGTAAGACTGCTACTTGTGGAGTTAGTGTTGTTGCAAAAAGAGTTAATGTTAGTTCTATTTCTTTAAATAAAACAGATGTTACGTTAAAAGTAGGCAATAGTGATACGATTACAGCTACGATTAATCCAAGTAATGCAACAAATCGAAATATTGTATGGAGTAGTAGCAATAACAATATTGTTTCTGTTACAAATGGTAAAATTACTGCTAAGTCTATTGGTAAAGCTACCGTTACAGCTATGATTGGGGATGTTCGTAGTATATGTAATGTTACTGTTATTGCTAGTGATAGTGCTTCTGTTTATTACCATACTCATGTTGAGAGTATTGGAGATCAAGCTTATGTTTCAAATGGAAATATGGCTGGTACTGCACATCAAAGTAAGCGACTTGAAGCAATTCGAATTTATCTTGCAAATACTGGTTACACCGGTAGTATTGAATATCGTACTCATGTCCAAGATTATGGTTGGATGGATTATGTAAGAGATGGTGAAATGTCTGGTACTGCTCATCAATCTAAGAGATTAGAAGCAATTCAAATTCGATTAACTGGTGAAGTAGCAGAGCATTATGATATTTATTACCGAGTTCATGCACAAAACTTTGGTTGGATGAACTGGGCTAAGAATGATGAAATGTCTGGTACTGCTAGTTATAGTTATCGATTAGAAGCAATTGAAATTGTTTTAGTTTCAAAAGGCGAAAATCCTCCAATGGAAGGTCGTGAATTTAAGACTACTAAGTCTTTTGCTAAGAAAACTGTTGGATATTCTACTCATATCCAAGATTATGGATGGCAAGAGTGGAGATATGATGGTAAAATGGCTGGTACTAGTCATGAGTCTAAGCGATTAGAAGCAATTTCTATTAAACTTCATAATCCTACTTATTCTGGTTCTATTCAATATCGAACTCATATTCAAGATATTGGATGGGAAAAAGACTGGAAAGTAGATGGACAAGATTCTGGCACTCATGGTCAAAGCAAACGTTTGGAAGCGATTCAAATTCAATTAACCGGAGAAATGGCTGAACACTATGATGTTTATTATCGTGTTCACGCTCAAAACTTTGGTTGGATGGGTTGGGCTAAGAATGGTGAGATGGCAGGTACTGCTCATTATGCTTACCGATTAGAAGGTATTGAGATTGTTGTTGTTCCAAAAGGAGAGAATCCTCCAAGTAGAGATGATACTCGTACTAACCAACCTTTCATTGATAAAAATGCATAAAAGTAGTCCATTGACTACTTTTTTTGTTTGTGTTAGGATAGTTTTAATTTGGGAGTGATACGGATGGTTAGTAATGCACAAAAAAGGGAAATGTTAGAAAAATTATCAACGATTTTAAGAGAGATGCAAACTTGTACGAATATTCCAGAAATTAGTGAAAAAACTGGTATTCCTACTTCTACGATACAACGTTATTTGAATCGTCCGGATTATTTTATGGAACTTAGTGATGCTGGACTATTAAGTCGTGAAAATGTACCAAAAGCTTTAGAGTTTACTAGAGATTGGTTAACAACTGCAAAACAAAACGGATTACAGAAGGGTGGACAAACTTCTCAAGAAAAACATGGTTTTTCAAAAGGAGAAGGTGGACATTTTAAAGGTTCTGGTAGATAAAAAAGAAGATTATTTTTTAATCTTCTTTTTTTGTTCTATATAACAGATATTAGGTAAATTACGATAATTATTATCAATGTCAAATCCATGACCAATAATGAATTTATCTTCAATGGTAAAGCCATTATAATCGATTGGTAAATCTGTTTCTCTTCGAGCTGGTTTATTGACTAATGTACAGATTTTTAAACTATTTGGTTCTTTTTCTAATAGGTAATCTCTTAAATAACTTAGGGTTCTTCCTGTATCAATAATGTCTTCTACAATTAATACATCTTTTCCTTTGATGGATTCGGTTAAATCTTTATTAATTTTAATGGTTCCAGTACTTTCTGTTCCTTCATAAGAAGATATTTCAATAAAGTTAAATCTTGTATTTTCTGTTATTTGCATACATAATTCTACAGTGAAGATTGCTGCTCCACGTAAAACACAGATTACTTCGATATCTTTTCCTTTGTAATCGTTACTGATTCCTTCTGCAAGTTCTGATATTCTTTTTTGAACCTCGTCATTTTTGATAAGAACTTTTATTTGATCTTTGCTAATTTCCATTTTTCCCTCCATTGATACAAACATTATAGTATAATATGATATAATTTTCTATAGGAAGGTGAGACTATGCAATATATTTTTTTACTTAATACCTTTTCTTTAAAAAAGAATGTTTCTATGTTAGAAGAGAAGATTACGAAGTATTGTATCGAAAAACAATACGAATTTGTGATTGAGAAAAATAGTATTGAAGTATCTACGGAAGATATTTTAAAAAAATATGAACATAGTCATTGCATTCTTGTTGCGGTAGGTGGAGATGGAACAATCTGTCGTGTTCTAAATGGAATGGTTCATACGAATAATATTTTAAGTTATATTCCATATGGGACTGGTAATGACTTTTATCGTGCGAATAAAGAACTATTAAAAGATGGTCTAAACGATATTGATTTGGTTCGTGTGAATGATCGATACTTCATCAATGTTGCTTGTTTTGGAATTGATGCTGTTATTGGAAATCATAATGAAGTTATTCATAGTAAATGGATTCCAGAAAAACAACGTTATAATGTTAGTATGGTTCATCATTTCTTTCATTATCAACCTCGTAATTTTGAGGTTCGTATTGGAAAGAGGCGGTATCATGGAGATTTTACTACCATAGCAATCTGTAATGGAAGATATTATGGTGGTGGTTATAAGATTGGATATTCTAGTTTATTAGATGATGGATTGATTGATGTTTATTTGGCTCCTAAACTTACGAAATGGCAAACAGTAAAGATGATGCTTGGAATGAATAAAGGAAAGTTGGAACATCATTCTAAGATTCAAAAGGTATCTACAAATAAATTAAAAATTACTAGTAAAAATGACGTTTCTATTAATCTAGATGGAGAAGAGTATATTCATCATTCTTTTGATGTAGAGTTAATTCCTAAAGGTATTTGTATTTATTATGATTCGGATATGATAAAAAGAATTGGAAAGAAGTAGTTGTTTATGACGATAGAAAATGTGAAAGACATTATCCGTAAAGATATTTTATGTTTTCTACCATTAATTCAGGAAGAATATAAGATTTCTTCGGATAAGATATTACCAATAAAAAAACATACAGAAGATTGTATTTCTTTTTCTCGTGGGACAATTTCTTTCTTTGTAAGAGAAGGAAAGATTTATTATCCTTTGGATGCGATTGAAGTGTTTGAAACATTTCCTAAGAAAAAGAGTTTTTCTTCTACTTTTCATGGAGTTTCTTTTGAAGATTATTTGACTACGAATACTACTTATTTTGATTATATTCATCATGTGATTGCGGATGGTTTAACGGTTATAGATTATTATCGTGAGAGTACTTTACATGAATTATTGCATTTATGTGGAGGTAGTGGAGGAAGTCCTTTAGAGGAAGGGTTTAATGAATTAAAGACTAGAGAACTTGCTCAAAAATATGGAATTCGTATTGCGGCAGTTGGTTACCAAAAAGAAGTAGAAATTGCGAAAGAAATGCAAAGTATTTTTGGTGTAGATACGATCAATAAGATTACTTTTTTACCAATCGAGGAAAGAAGAGAATATCTTTATTGTAACTTTGGAATGGAAGCATTAATTTTTTATGATAAGGTTCGTCATTCGATGGAAAAAGAAAGTAAGAGTTATGCTTCTCGAATTCAAACGATTCGTAATCCGTTTTATAAGGCGGAATTGTATTCTAAAATTCATTATCCAAATACTTGGAATATCATTGAAAACTATAAAAATAACAGGAAGTGAAATTAATGGAAAAAATTGATTTATTAAGAAATTTAGTATCGTTTAATACGATTAGTGATAAGGAAAATCAAGAAATTCTTGATTTTATTGAAGAGTTTTTAACAAATTTAGGGTTTGTTACAGAAGAAAAAAAGAAGTATCTTATTATGTCTTATGGAGATGATCCTTCTCTTGGGTTTATTGGACATTCGGATACGGTAGAGTTTGTAGATGGATGGGATAGTGATCCACATACTTTAACAGAAAAAGATGGTATGTTATATGGCCTTGGTGCATGTGATATGAAGGGTGGAATTGCATCTTTCTTAATGGCACTTCAAAATACGGATTTAAAACGTATAAAAAAGGGAATAAAAGTGTATATTACATATGATGAAGAAAAAGAGTTAACTGGCATTAAAGAGATTGTATCTACTGGAGAACAATTTCCGGAATATACGATTTTTGGAGAACCTACCAATAATGTTACTTTTACCGCATGTAAGGGATTGTTTTCTTTTACGTTAAGAACGAAAGGAATTAAAGTCCATTCTTCTACTCCTAATAAAGGTAGAAGTGCAATTTCTTCTATGTTAAAGATTTTAACGGAATTAGAAGAGTTTTATGCGAATTCTATTCAAGTGGAGAAAAATGATTTATATGAAGTACCTTATACGACTATGAATATTGGACTTATTTCTGGTGGAAGTGCAGTAAATAGTGTTGCTGCGGAATGTTCTAGTTATGTTGATTTTCGTATTGTTGATGCGGATCATATTACTCGAATTAAAGAAAAATTAGAAGA
>JAFUFG010000086.1 GCA_017470045.1 Bacilli bacterium
GAATATCAAATATCCTATGTAAAAGAAATCGTTGGAGAAGCAAAGATAAAAAGACTACAAGATTATGATATAGAAGATCCATGGTATACCAATCATTTTCAAAAAGTATATGAACAAATATTGGATGGGTGTAAAGAATTGTTTAACAAAATGAAGTTATAGGTGTTCCTATAACTTTTCTTTTGGTATAATAAAAGTATTGAGAATAGGAGAGTGTGTAGCCTATGAAAAGAAAATACAAAAAATTAAGAAAATCTCGTGGTTTTACAATGGTAGAATTACTTGCAACAATAGTAATTCTAGGAATATTAACGACTATATCCATTGTCGCAATTCAGAAAGTAATTGTAAAAGCAAAAGATCGGTATTACATATCCCAAGAAAATAGCATGACTGCAGCAGGAAGAAATTATGCAGAAAAGAATACACAATATCTTCCAAAAATAAGTGGGCAAATGACACAAATATCGTTAGCAGAATTAGAAAAGTCGAAATATATATCTACAGTTATGGACTACAATAAAAACAAGTGTAGTAACGAAGACTCCTATGTACAGATTTATAAATACGAAAATGACTATTACTATACAGCATATTTAGCATGTCCTGTTTATACAACAGATCTAGATGCAAGAAATGCAGAATATGATCCATTTACGGTTAAACTAACAGGAAATATAAGTGATTTGAATGGTACAATTACCATGAAAGAAAAGAAGGAGGGGATTGCATCCTATTCCTATACAGTATATAAAGATAATAAAGTAGTATTCCAAAGTGAACAATTTGAAATGCACAAAACGAAAGATACAATTACAAAAAAGATTTCTCTAAAAGAATATATACCAGGAGAAGTAAAATTGACGGTTACAGCGATTAATGGAGCTGGAATATCAAAAACAAAATCAGATAAGATCAATATTGTAAATAACTCTACTGCAAAATTAAAATGTGGAACAATTACTGGAGCAGGTACATCATGGACTACTGGCTCTAGAACAATAAAAGTAAAATGTATCGATGATGGTGGAGTAGGATGTGCAAAACCAGAATTCATAAAGAAATTTGATTCCGAACAAAAAAATGGAACAATAAAGATTTATGACTTAGATGGAAATTCAAAAGATTGTTCCGTCAGTGTCATGATTGATAGAACCCCACCAACATTACCAAAAACCAATCTTTATACATGGAAAGATAATTCTACTACGCCAACAACTAGTAGCGGTTTATCAAGTTATACAGCTGGAAAATGGTCTAGTAAGAAAATCTTTACAAAACCTTCTGGTTCAACCGATGCAACTTCTGGTGGAGTATACTACCAATATAAAATTACAGGTGCAGTTGGCAATAAAAAAGATCAAAAGGCTAGCTACTACAATGCAACAGTAGAAGGAGAATCAACGATTGCATATCGTGCTTGTGACGCTGCTGGAAACTGTTCTGACTACAATACAGCAAGTAGTATAAAAATTGACTGGTCAAAACCAACAACGCCGACGATAAAAGGTGGCTCAAGTTCTTGGTATACTACAAACCGAATTATATGGGTTAGTAATTTATCTACTTCAAAATCAGGAATTTCAAAATATCAATACTGCTACCAAACAGCAAATGATAGTAGCAAATGTACATGGAAAAATTTAAGCAATAATACAAATGGAGTAAGCAATGGTATCGATGTAGCTTATTATCATGCAAATAATGGTGATCTAATAAATGCATTTGGAGGAAATGTCTCATCTTTGGTTAGCCACTATGATAGCAACGGAAAAGGAGAAAAACGTAAACCTAGTGATCCAAATTGGTTAAGAACAGCACAAAACTTTTCAAGTGAAGGAACTTATTACGTATTCTTCAGAGCTGTATCAAATTCTGGATTAACAAGTAACGCATCCTCTGTACAAACATTAAAGATCGATAAACATAAGCCAAAGATTGTCGTTACAGCATATAAGAGAAATTCAGCAGGAAATTCAACAGGAAGTTCATTAGGAAGTAAAACGTCGACATCAACTGCAACATTAAAAAGTTATTCTAACACTCATAATACATGGTTTAATACTGATTATCCATATGGTGTCTACTACAAAGTTGAAGTATCCGATAACTTAGGATTAAAGAATTTAAAATGGCAATGGAATGATACCGGATTAACAACGTATTCAAAGAATTACAAAGATTTAACAGGAGCCAGTGACTATTCATTAAG
Source organism: Bacilli bacterium (assembly GCA_017470045.1). Next base: position 2,213 of record JAFUFG010000086.1, read on the forward strand.
TGGAACAAGTCAAACCAAATCAATGTCTTTAAGTGGAGAAGGTCAAAGAGTAGGATTACTTACTCTAACAGATACAGCAGGTAATTCAGTAACGATGAATATTGAAGCAAATATCGATAGAACGAGACCAGCAACTCCATCTGGTGGATTAGCAGGATTTGGATCACCTGTCGGATATCCAGCAAGTTCAACAACATATTGTAATCCATATGACCCAGATTATTACCCAGAACTTCAGATTGCTGCATGGAAATACAATTCTGGAACAATTCATTGTGATGAATATGTATCTTTATATTACAATCAGTCCTACAGCATCTGGACAAGTTGGTCTTATTGGGATAATGTATCCGGAGTAAAAGATACTTATAATCAAGTAATATTTAAAAATGGTAGTACTTCTTCATCTGAATGTTCTGATACATGGAAGAAAAGATGCGATTATGATTTAGGTAATACAACTCATTATGTATTAAAACACAAAGCAGTAGATAAAGCTGGAAATGAAAGTTATCCAGCAACAGTAGATGTATACTTTAATTATCATTGGTAGGTGAGTAGAATGAAGAAAAATAATATAATCGGATTTATTATAATAACCCTTTCAATTATTTTAATAACAATAGGAATTCTTATTTCTGCCACAACAAGAAATAGTAAGAATACAAAAGAAAAAAGTACTAAAGAAAACAGTACTCAAGAAGAAATAGATACAACTAGTTTTCAAGTAGAAGATAAGGATAATTTGTTAGAAATATTAAATAAGAATTATAAACTAGATAGCTATAGCTTTATTTTAAGAACTGAAAATGAAAAAGAAATTATTTATGATCAAGTCAATAAAAAGACAAAAGAAGTATATAGAAGTTTTTCTTATAATACAGAAAGTGAAAAATTCCAAATAATAACCGAATCAAATGTAACTGGAGGAAAAGAAGGAGACTATCCAGAAATGTATCCAGATCCAAATTTAAAACAATAAAAAACTCAATCAATTGATTGAGTTTTTTTTAATAATCTGTTTTTTGATATCTTCCTTTATCATCAGCAGCTTTTACCATTTGAGCTAAAATATTAACAGCAATTTGTTCTGTTTTACGATCAATATCACGCAATGGGTTAAATTCCACTAAATCGAAAGATACAATATCGTTAATATGTTTCATTAATACTTCATTAATAGACATTGCATCATCTTCCGAAATCCCATTTAATTCTGGAACAGAAACTCCAGGAGCATCAGTTGGATCGATAACGTCTAAATCAAAACTTACATGAACACCATTTGTCTTATATCCAGCAATACGAAAAGCTTCTTCTAGAATAGCATTAACGCCACGTTCTTTAATATCTTCTGTAGAAAAAACAGTAACACCTGCATAACGAAGATTATCACGCTCTGCATCATCAATACTTCTAGCACCAACAATAACACACTTTGAAGGTTGAATAATATTTCCTTCATGGTAATAACGAAGTTCTTGACATTTATAACCAGTGATTGCGGCCAATGGCAAACCATGAATGTTACCAGTAATAGTCGTTTCGAAAGTATTATAATCTGTATGAGCATCAATCCAAATAATTCCAATCTCATCATGTTTCTTAGAGGAAGCAAGAGCAGAAGGAATTGCAACAGTGTGATCTCCTCCTAATACAATAGGAAAGTAATCTTGATTATGTCTCTCTACTAATTCTTTATATAATTTTGTATTAAATTCTTCGATTTCATATTCATTTTTTCTACGATCCGATAAGTTTCTACTTTTAATAATAGACTCATCTTGCATAAATTCAACAGTTTCTCCTTTATAGAAACCCTTTAAATCATTTAATAATTGAACAGGTCCTAAATGAGCACCATCAATATGAACCCCAAGGTCACTACCTGCACCAACAATAACAGTCTTCATTTATATCATCTCCAACCATAATTTTAACGTAAAATATTGACTATATCAAGGAATTGGCTTTAAAAAACCTGTCTATTTTTGTATAATAAAAATAGTTTTGAAAGAAGGAATTATTTCATGAAGAATGTAGTAAAAGACTTAAGAGTAAATGAAGAATATTTTAGAACTCATTCCGCAGTACCTTTTACTTTAAATAAAATAACAAACCACAAACGAATAGAAATCTATTCCTGGAATACAGTAGCTGCATTCTTTCCGAGTGAAATGAACACAAAAGAATCAAGACTAAATTATCTTATGAAAAATGCCAAAGAAGCTGGTCTAGATGATATGGCAATGCCAGATCAACCAAAAGATGATAA
>JAFUFG010000087.1 GCA_017470045.1 Bacilli bacterium
ATAAAATGGGGTACAGCAGAGGCTAATAATTTAGGTCCTATAATTGCTGTAGAGGATTTGCCTACTTCAGAACAGTGGAATAATGTTTCTTTGTATAATGTTAATAGACAAATTAAATCAGAAAATGATACTACTATAACTACTGCAGGCGACAATGCAATCTTTGATTATTCTGGTAGAAGTGCTCGTTTGCCTACTTACTTTGAGGTACTTGCAGCTTGTAATAATAAAACGAGTTCTTTGTCTAATTATTGTGAGTATATTCTTGAAGGAACATCTTATGATTTGGGAGTTGGTACCAATAATTATGGTTTTTGGCTTGAAACCCCATTATCTACTAGTAATATAAAGGTGCATGAAATTGATTCCCATTGGCGTTCTATTTCTAGTGCTTATTCTGTTCAAGATTCTCATTATATGGTTAAGCCAGTAATAGAAGTTCCTAAGTCAAAGATAAAATAAAAGATGCTATTTAATAGCATCTTTTTGTTGTACTAATTTTGCTTGTAGTATTGTTCTATTTTCATTATCGTTATCACAAGTATATAAAGTTAATAATTGATCTTGTGTTGTAACAGATACATTGAAATTATAAATACTTCTTTGTAAGGAATTATTAATATACTCTTTATAGTCTTCTTCTGTTATTAGGTTAATATTTGATTTAAAGTCATCTTTATCAATGGAATAGATAGAAAACACTTTGTATGTTAAATAGGAATTAATAGTATTAAAAAATATGTATTTATTATTTTTATACCAGTCTTCCTGCATTGTATTTTTTAATGTTCCAAACATGGAATTGTCTAATCGATTATGACCATAAATAATGTAATTATTGTCGGAATTATCTAAATGATTTCTATAATCTAAGAATATCCAGCCTGCGGTATTTTCTTTTTTGTCAAAATCGTAATTTAAGTAGAATGAATTATCCTTTGTTTGAACAACTGGGTAGTTGATATTTGTATTTGGTACTTTAACCCAACCAATTGTTTCTTTGTTTTGTTTGATTAGGGAAGATAAGTTTGTTGTGATGTAAGGATATTCATCCGTTTTGATGGTTTGATTTGAATGGCGGATTAGATCATCTTTTAACTTCTCGTTTTTATTGTTTTCTTTATACCATTCATAGAAGAAGAAAAAGCCTGTTAATACTAAGATAATTGTTAAGATAGATACAATATTATTGCCTATTTTCTTATTCATATTCTCACCTTAAATTAAGTATACTAATTCCTAAAATTAAAGTCAAAATAATCTTTCTTTCTAATAAAATTATGATAGAATTATATTATAGTAAGAAAGTAGGGAGATTATGAGTTATCGAAAACGATTAGCAACTGTTGTAGTGTTAATTTTATTTTTATCTGGAACTTTATTATTCTTATTTTCAAGCAGTTATGCAGTTGATACGAACGAAGTGGATACAAATGAATATATATTTAATCAGCTTAAAACATTGCAAGGCGCTGCTAATGACTATATTACAGAATCTGGTACTACAAGTGGTGTAACAGATTTATGTTTTCAATATTTGCGTAGAAATCGATATAATGATGCGCAATGGACTGCTTTATTAGGATCTATTGATGGCGACTTCATTGATTTTGTGGAAGATCCTGATAATGAATATGATATTGAAATTGATGATGATTATGAATTAGTTGATTATACTACTTATAAAAGTGTGGATTTTATTCATATGATGGTAGTGTTAAATGTTTATTATAAATATGGTGATACTGCTTCAATGGGGGGGAATAGTGTTAGTTCCGATTACTCTGGATGGGCAGGGGATTTACTTACTTTCTTATCAGAAATCTATACGTATCGTACGACAAACAGTGTAACGGATATGGATTTATTACAACAATATGCAAATACTTTACTTGGAACGAATGCAGAGAGTTCCTTTGGAAGTGCGGATATGTATGCGGATTTAGATGCTTTAAATATCTATAAGGATTCTACGAATAGTTTAACGAATTTATCGAATGCATTAAAATCTTATTATCGAAATAAAGATACGGAATATCATTATGGAAATCGTGTAAGCAGTGCTAGAAATGCAATCGGAACTACAGAAGAAGCAATTAAGACAAAAGCAGATGGATTATTAAAAAATGCTTTGGTACAAGGAATGTTGATTCCTGCTACTGCTGGGCGTTTTAGTGATACGGATTATAGTATTGTAGAACAAGCTTTTGCTAATTATATGATGGAGAAAGCTTATATTATTATAGAGGGGAATGAAGTCGCTTCTGTAGTCGGTGATGATGATTATGAAATCGAAATGGTTGAAAGCAATTTGAATTCTCCAAAGATTACAATGACGGAAGATATTTGTGATGTAGAGGTAATTGATGATGTTATTTTTATAACTCCAAAAGAAGCAGGTTCTACTGTTATTACGATTAAGTCTGAAAATGAGTCTGCAAGTGTTACAATTAATGCAACATTTACAAATGTTGCACCTGCTATTACAGAGGATTTACAAGAGGAATACAAATTATCGAATGGAGTAGATTCTTCCGTTGTTATTACTGCTCGTGGAACGAATAATATTTACTCTTGGTATCTTGGAGATAGTAGAGATGGTGATTTTAATAAACTAGGGGAAACTAGAGTAGGAAAGTATACGTTCCGACCAACATTGGAAATGGATGGAAAATATATCAAAGTAGACATTACGAATAAAGGTAATGGTAAGGTTACTAGTAAAGTTGCAATGTTACGAGTAGGAAATGCTAGTGTTGGTGATGTTGTAGAAACAGGAGACTTAAAATTAATGTTGGGTATTTTGTTTATTATGGTAGCTTTTGTTTTAAATATTGCATATTATAGTGTTAGAGCTAGTCATATTCATGACTAATTCTTATAAAATATGATATAATACATTTGTAATGGAGGGATTATATGTTTTGTAGTAATTGTGGCAATCAATTAGAAGAAAATGCAAAATTCTGTAAAGAATGTGGAGAAAAGGTAGAAAGCAAAAAAGAGAAAAAAGAAACAAAGGAAAGTGGAGAACATCAACATGATGTACCAAAATGTACTCATTGTGGGTATGTAGGTCAATGGGAAGTTGGTCCTGTATTTCGTTCTATGGATTATATTATTGGTATTTGTTTCTTAATTCTTGGAGTAGTACCTGGACTTGTTTATTTAGGAGTTGTAGGAGCTATCCGTAGTAATCCAGACAATCGTGAAAAAACTTGTCCAAAGTGTAAGGCTAAAAACTTATGGACTTTCTTTTATAAAGATTAGTAGACAAAAGTCTACTTTTTTCTTGTATTTTTTTTAATATCGTGTATAATTATTTTTGACGTTTTTGCAAAAGAGCTAGATATCTTATGCCTACCGCATAGTGATATGTGGCTTTTTTGCGTTGGGAAGGAGTGTGAATTTTAAAAATGTCATTCATCGAGGTTAAGCAGATATCAAAAACTTTTCAATTAGTGAAGAAGAAAAGTGGTCTTAAGGAAGCTTTTAAGTCTTTCTTTAAGAGAGAGTATTTCTATGTAGATGCTGTTAAAGATATTTCTTTTTCCATTGATCAGGGAGAAATTGTTGGTTATATTGGACCTAATGGTGCTGGTAAATCAACAACGATTAAAATCCTTAGTGGGATTTTAGTACCGGATTCTGGAGAATGTATTGTTGATGGTATTACTCCATGGAGATCTCGTAAGGAATATGTGAAGAAAATTGGTGTTGTTTTTGGACAAAGAAGCCAATTATGGTGGGATATTCCTGCAGAAGATACTTTTGATTTACTAAAAGATATTTACGATATTCCAGAAGAAGAATATCAAAATACGAAAAAGGAATTAATTGAAAAATTAAATTTAAAAGATATCATAAACATTCCGGTCAGACAATTGTCTCTTGGTCAGAGAATGCGCTGTGAAATTGCTGCATCATTGCTACACAATCCAGAAATATTATTTTTAGATGAACCAACTATTGGATTAGATGCTGTCTCAAAACAGCTAGTTCGTGATTTTATTAAGAGACTTAATAAAGAAAAACACACAACTATTATTCTTACCAGTCACGATATGAGCGATATCACATCTTTGGCAAAACGAATTATTTTAATTGGAAAAGGTCAAGTATTGTATGATGGTTCTTTGCGTATGTTAAGAAATCATTATGCTACTAAAAAGAGTATTCGAATTAAAACAAAGGACAAAATATCGGTTCGAAATAAAGGAATTCTTACTCATAGTAAGAATAAAGAATGGTATGATTTTGTATTAAATACAAATGAATTATCTATTTCTGAATTTTTAAATAAGATTAGTAAAAATATCGTTATTGAAGATATCGAAATTGATGATGAGAGTATTGATGAAATCATCGTTAAATTATATGAGGATTATAAGATTTGAGAGCTTATCTTTCCTATTTTAAGTTAAAATTCATTAGTGGTCTTCAATATCGAAGCGCAGCATTAGCAGGCATTGCAACTCAATTCTTTTTTGGATTTGTTTATATTATGGTATATGTTGCATTTTATGAATCTGGTAGTAGTGAAGTACCAATGGAATTATCTTCTCTTATTACTTATGTATGGTTAAATCAATCTTTCTTTGCCTTAATCAATCAGTTTTATAAGGATCCAGAATTATTTCAATTGATTCGTTCTGGTAATATCTCTTATGAACTTAGTAGACCAAAGAATATGTATTTTTTATGGTACTTTAAAATATTAGGACAAAGACTTGCTAATGTGGTAATGAGATTTTTTCCATTACTTCTTGTTACTTCTTTTTTACCAGAACCATATCGTTTTTCCTTACCTAATAGTTTGTCTGCTTTTGGTTTGTTTTTACTTTCTTTACTTATTGGTACATTACTTGTAACTGCAATTTCTACTTTATATCCAATTCTTACTTTACTTACTATGAATGAGAAAGGAATTGTAAATATTGTTGTTGTTATTGCGGATTTATTATCCGGAGTAGGGGTTCCGATTGTTTTTTTTCCGGAATTCTTAAAGCGAATTTCAGCATGTTTACCATTTCAATATATTAGTGATTTACCATTTCGAATATATGTAGGCAATATTTCAATTGCGGATGGAATATTCGGAATGATGATTCAATTTATATGGCTAATTCTTATGATTTTACTTGGAGCTATTCTTATGAAGAGAAATTTAAAAAGAGTAGTTGTACAAGGAGGGTAGGATGAAGTTATATATAAAGTCATTATCTCTTCATTTAAAAAGTGAATTGGAATATCGTACTTCTTTTCTTATTTCTTTCTTTTCCCAAATTCTTGTATTCTTCTCTTATTATTTTATTATTCTTGCATTATTTACGAAGTTTCAAAATATAAGAGGGTTTTCTATGTATGAAGTATTACTATGTTTTTCTATCATACAGTTTGGATTTGCGTTTAATGAAGTGTTTGCAAGAGGAGTCGATAAATTTGAAAATTTAATTATACAAGGTGGATTTGATCGATTATTACTTCGACCAAAAAATATTATTTTACAAGTACTATGTAACGATTCGGATTTTGTTAAACTTAGTCGTTTAATACAAGCTATTATTGTTCTTATTATTTCTTTGGTTCATTTAAATATTTCTTGGAATATATTTCGAGTAATTTGTTTAATATTAATGCTATGTTCTTCTGTCGTGATTTTCTTTGGAGTGTTTTTACTTGCTGCTAGTTATTGCTTTATAACGGTTCAAGGTTTAGAGGTTCGTAATGTATTTACGGATGGTGGAAAGCATATGGCACAATATCCGATTGGAGTATTTAAAAAAGGATTTGTATTTTTCTTTACTTTTATTATTCCATATGGATTTGTTAATTATTATCCTTTAATGTATTTTGTTGGAAAGAATGATTTCTTCTATTATTCTTTTTCACCATTGTTTGTTTTTGTATATCTAATCCCATGTATTCTTGCGTTTTATATGGGAGTGAAAAAATATGGAAGTGTAGGTTCTTAGAATCTACACTTTTTTTATTTATTTTTCTATAAAAATATAGATTTCAATGTTATAATTGTTGTAGTAAAGGAAGGGTAGTATGTCATTGAAAAAGAATTATGATCAAAGTTTCGGTACAATCATCGTAGTAGTTATCATTCTATTTTTTATCTTTAACATTGTGTCAAACATTGGTCTAGGAATTAAAGTCTTTGATGAAGATACGGAGAATACACTTACCATTCTTTCTTCTTACGAAAATGCTTTAGTAGAAGATGATGTTAAGAAGTATGCAAATAGTATCGATAAAGATGTTAATTTTGTTTACAAAGGGGATTTGGATATTGTAGAAGAATTGAATAAGAATTCTTCTAATTATGATGCTATATGGATTTCAAATTCTATGTGGTTATACCTATTAGATAATCCATATTTGGCTAGTGACTCAAAATCTATGAGTATTAGTCCTGTTGTTTTTGGTATTAAGAAAAGCAAAGCCAAAGAATTAGGTCTTATGGATAAAGATGTTACGAATACCATGATTTTAAATCTTATTAAAGAAAAGAAGATTAAGTATGTTATGTCTTCTGTTACTCAAACGAATACAGGAGCAACTGCTTATCTAGGATTTTTAAGTTCTTTAGCAGGAAATCCTGAAGTTTTAACAGAAGAGATGTTAAATAATGAAGAACTTGAAAACAATCTAATAAGTTTATTTTCTGGAGTAGAACGTGTTAGTGGTGAAGAAGATTATTTAAAAGAAATGTTTTTAAATAGTGATGATTATGAAGCGGTTATTGCTGCAGAGTCTTCTTTAATTGATATTAATGAACAGTTGATTGCTAAGAAGAAAGAACCATTATATTTTATTTATCCTAGTGATGGGGTTTCTATTAATGATTCAACATTTGGATTTATTAAAAATAATCCAGATAAAGAAGAATTATTCTTAGATATTCAAAATTACTTATTAAGTGATAAAGGGAAGAAATTATTAACTGATAATGGTTATCGTACTTGGTATGGTGGAATTAATGATAAGAGTGATAAAAAAATCTTTCAAAAAGATTGGGGAATTGATACTACTAAATATCTAAATGTTACAAAATTCCCATCTAAGAAAGTTATTACTTTTGCTTTAAATATGTATATTGAAAAACTAAGAAAACCAACTCATGTTGTATTCTGTTTAGACTTCTCTGGTAGTATGTCTGGAGATGGTGTTAGAGAATTGGATGACGCGAT
>JAFUFG010000088.1 GCA_017470045.1 Bacilli bacterium
AACTGAATGTTCCTTTTTTATTGTATGAAGTTTCCTTCATCTGTATTCATTATACTATAATCAAAGAAGAAATACAAGTTTCTACTTCTTCTCATGAATATCAATTTGAGTATAAGGAACACTAATATGATGTTCTTCTAATCCAAGTAAGATTTCTCTTAAAACATCTCTACGGATTTGAAGTTTATGAATTGGATTTCCTTGTACTTTTAATAAATACTCAATAGCAGAGTCTCCTAAATTATTTACTCCAACATAAATACAATCATTTATATCTTTGCATTTTTTAACCCGTTCAACAATTGTTTCTACGGCCTTTTCTGCCTCTTCTACACTCACTTCATATGGCATAGGTACTGGAATATATTGTAAATCGGATAAAACTTGAATTTCATCAATTTTACGATTCGCAACAGAAATAATATTCGAAGTTTTTAATTCTTGAATCTTTGTAGTCTTTAATCCAAGAACTAATACTTTACCTTCAATTCCATTGTATTTAACAATATCACCAACAGAGAAATAATTATCCGATAAGATACTACTACCACGAATGATATCTTTTAAAAAGTCTTGAATAGCAAGTCCAAATACAACTCCTAATACTCCTACTCCTGCAACAACAGAAGAAACATTTATTCCATAAATTTGTAAAACAAAAAGAAAAGTACAGATAATAAAGATATAACGCATAATACTACGAATTAGTTTCATATATGTTTTAGACTTTTTACTGTTTAGAATTCGAACACGTTCTCCCTCTACAGTACGAATAATAATCTTTGATAATATCATATAGAAAAACCAACTAATAAATATCGTAACAATCGCCCATGTTGTTTTAATAAAATATGGATTTTGTAATAAATCTTTCATAACTATCTCCTACTTCCAAGTCTTCTCATTTAAATAAGTTGTTAAAGCCATAGTAAATGCTTCTTCACTTAAGTCAATTCGAGATACTTTTCCTTTCGTAAGTAATTGAATTCCTCCACCATGATTATGACGATCTTCATCACTTTCAAAAATAGAGTTTAATACATCATTTAAATTCGTATCAATAATTCGTTGAGCATACCTCTCTGGTACTGGAAAAGATGCTGAACTAGATACACTTTCATATCCATTCTTATCCGCAATAATCGCAATATTCGTAATCATCCATTTACCAAAGAAGTTTTGAATCCCACTTTCAATTGCACAATAGTAATCCGCATCGATATGTTCGTTAAAACAATAACTCTTTAAATTCGTAATACGATTGTGACATCCTTCAGAGATTTCTTCATTAACTGGTTGTTCCCCTACTTCTGAGTTACAAGAAACTCCACTAATCTCAACTTCATCAAAATAAGATTCAAAAGCCTTACGACAAGCTTCAATCTTACCTTCGTTTTTTGTTGCAACAAATACCTTCATGATACCTCCTAATATAATTTTGCTCCAGCAGGAATAGAATCATCTACTATCATTAAAGACAATTGTTCTTCTCCTTCTACTTCCCAAACAGAAGACATTAACATCCCACAAGAATCAATTCCCATCATACTTCTTGGAGGAAGATTTAATATCGCAACAACATTCTTTCCAATCAATTCTTCTGGCTCATAATAAGCATGTATTCCACTAAGAATCGTACGATCCTCTCCTGTTCCATCATCCAATGTAAATTGAAGTAACTTTTTACTCTTCTCCACTGCTTTGCAATCTTTAATTCGACATACTCGAAAATCCGATTTACTAAATGTTTCAAAATCAACCTCTTCTTCAAATAAAGGTTCTACTTTAATATTTTCTAACATAATAATACCTCCTAAGAATAATACTCTCTAACTTGTTTTTCTAAACTTAATTTAGAATTATATCGTAATACTTTACGACTCATTTTAGAATCAATACACATATCGATAATAGACTTCGTATAGTAAGATCCATCTTTTGGTATCTCATAAGATACAACTTCGTTATCTTGAAACTGAAATTTATAAAACATCGAATATCCAGACCCACTTTGTACTTTAGAGTCTTTTATAAAATAAGATTCTCCTAAAACCCACATATAAGCATATTGATAACCATCTTTTTCTGTCATACCTAATCCATCATAAGTAATAAAGAAATGATATCGATCATTCAACCGGTCCGGATCCTTTGCTTCTTCATTTTGTTTTGTTAAATAAGCAATTGCCTTATCATATAAATCTTTATTTTCTTTTATATAAACTTCTCCATTCGTTTCATTCGATAAAGAATATAAGTAATAGATTCCTCCTGCAGAAATAAGACTAACTACTATAAGAACAATAATAATCGATAAATACTTCTTCATAAGACACCTCTAAGTCATATACTACTATCATAACATAAAAAAAAGAAAAAGTAGATTTTCATCTACTTATTTTATTCCCAATTTTTCTTTTCTTTTGAAGCATCTTGTTGTTCTCTACGAACTTTAACCATATTGTCAAACCATTCTACCATATTAGGATCTTGATGATTAAAGAATAAAGAGTCACCAGTATCAAGACCTTTAATTGTTTCCATATCTTCCTCACTTAATTCAAAATCAAATACTTCAAAGTTTTGTTGAATTCTTTCTAAGTGAGTTGATTTGCAAGCAATAATAACTCCTCTTTGAATTAACCAACGTAGAATTACTTGTGCTGCGCTTTTTCCATATTTATTACCAATAGAAACTAATGTCTCATTCGTAAACATATTATTCTTTCCTTCTCCAAATGGAGCCCAAGCCATAATATGTGTTCCATATTTTTCAGCAATTTCTTGATCTTTAAACCGAGCATTCATTGGATTCGTTTCAATTTGATTTACTGCAGGTACTACTTTTCTTTCAAATAAGCAAATATCAGCTAATCGATCAGCATAGAAGTTAGACACTCCAATTGCTTTAATCTTACCTTCTTCGTATAACTCTTCCAAAACACGATATGCACCATAATAATCACTAAAAGGTTGATGAAGTAATACTAGATCAATATATTCTGTTTGTAATTTTGCAAGAGATTCTTCAATAGATTTCTTACATTTCTCATATCCATAGTGATCAATCCATACTTTTGTAGTAATAAATAATTGTTCTCTAGGAATACCACATTCTTTGATAGCATCTCCTACTTCTTTCTCGTTAAAATAACTTTGTGCTGTATCAATACCACGATAACCAACTTTGATTGCATTAAGAACTGCTTCCTTTGTTTCATCTTGTGGTATTTGATATACTCCAAAGTTTAAAATAGGCATTTTTACGTCATTATTTAAAGTTACATATTCCATTATAATCCTCCTAATCTAAATTAAAGTAATCTGCATCTTCTACTGGTTCACACCATTCCGTAGAAGAATCATCTCCTGGAATTTCTACTGCAATATGACTAAACCAAGAGTCTTTCTTTGCGCCATGCCAATGTTTTACATTTGCAGGAATCACAACCACATCACCTGGTTTTAAACTTCTAGGTTCTTTTCCTTCTTCTTGATACCAACCTACTCCTGCAGTACAAATCAATACTTGTCCACCGCCATTAGAGGCATGATGAATATGCCAATTGTTACGACAAGCTGGTTCAAAAGTAACATTACAAAATGCCACTCCAGAATCTGTTTTATCTAAAAAATTTAAATAACTATTTCCAATAAAGTATTTCGCATAATTAACATTCGCATCTCCTAGTCCGAATACATTTTTGGAATCAAATTCCTGCTTATTCATCCGAATAAACCTCCTCTACTAACGGAAATACACTCCATGCTTTAGGCCAACCTGTATAAAAAGCAAGTTGAGTTACAATTTCTACTACTTCCTCTTTCGTTAATCCATGTTTCTTTCCTAGAATTAAATGGGATTTGACTTGAGGATATAATCCTTGAGCCATTAAAGCACTAATGGTAATCATGCTACGATCACGCAATGATAATTGTTCTTCACGACTCCAAACCTCTCCAAATAAAACATCATCATTTAATTCTGCAAATTTAGGAGCTAATATTCCTAAATGATCTCTTCCTGCTGTTTGTTTTTCCATAAATCCTCCTTAATAAGTAGATGCAATAGAATGAACAATCACCCATTGATCATCTATTTTTTTCATTACTAAATCTTGTCTTAATCTCCACCATGATTTCGAAGCGCCAAACGGAGAAGCAAGAGTTTTGGTTTTTCCAATAACATTTGCTTTATCTCCAACAATTTCTGCTTCGATACTCTCATGGATGGATTCATAATACGTAAGTCTACCAGTCTTTACCGAATTCATATATTCCGATTTTGTCTGATGCATTCCAGTCATATGAACAAGTTCATAATCATCCGATAATAAACGATCTAGTAAATCCAAATCTTTCTTAATACTAGCTGTACATAAATCACGATAAAGTTCTTTTACAACTTCTACATCATTCATGATTAAACCCAATCTTCTACACGATTACGAGAAGTTTGAACACTTGCTCCACGAATAGCCAAACCATCCGTAACAGTTGCACCTTTACAAATTCTCTTTAATTGAGATGGAATAGATCCTAAGCCACTTCCCTCATGAGTCGTAAATGGACGAACTACCTTACCAGAAAAATCAATATTTTCAATAGCAGTAACCATTTCTTCTGGTAATAAAGACCAATAAACTGGAGCCCCAATATAAATTACTTCATAAGAAGAAATATCTGGTACATTAGCAACAATTGGTGCATCATGATTAGCTTGTCTTTGTTTCGCCTCTTCAATACAAGTATCATAATCCTTTGCATATGGATTAGCTGGTTCTACTTTAAATAAAT
>JAFUFG010000089.1 GCA_017470045.1 Bacilli bacterium
CAATAAGAAGTATGTACTACCTATCGTAACTTATATGGTGAAAATTATGTTACGAAGTATGTTGCTCGTCCTGGATTTTCAGAACATCAAACTGGATTGGGACTTGATATTGGAAGTACTACTACAAGTATTTTTGTGAATTCTAAAGAATATCAATGGATGGAAGAAAATGCTTATAAATATGGATTTATTTTAAGATTTCCTAAAAAATGGGTAATGTATACTGGATTTAATACAGAACCATGGCATTATCGTTATGTTGGAAAGGAAATTTCTACTTATATTCATGATCACAATATTCCTTTTGAAGAATATTATGCGATGTTTTTAGATGATTAAATATTGGAATATTGAGTTTAATATGATATTATGTTATTAAGAATAAGAAGGTGTTATTATGTATCCACTTGGAAAGCAGTTTGAGATTGATACTGCAAAAAGTAAGAGTGATGTGAAGAATGTTTTTCAAGGGAACTGCTATCGTATCTCTGTTATTAGTGATCGAGTTGTTCGTCTTGAATATTCCACAACAAATGCTTTTGTAGACAATCCAACACAACTTATTAAAAAAAGAGATCTGGGTAAACCAGATTTTGGTGTGCGTCAAGATGATAATATTTTGGAAATCACAACAAAATATTTTGTTTTAACGTACGTAAAAGGGCAACCTTTCTTAGGTTCAAAGGTGGATCCTACAAAAAATTTAAAAATAACCCTTCGTAGTAGAGAAAAAGATCGTCAAAAAGATTGGTATTACGGTCATCCTGAAATTCGCAATATGAATGGTAATATAGTTGCGGTTGATTTTGGTATTCCTCGTGAATTACAAAAAGGATTGTATTCTTTAGATGGATTTGCTTCTTTGGATGATAGTCATAGTCGTATCATTATTAATGATGGTACGTTATTAGAACCAATCGAAGGTCATATAGATATCTATGTCTTTATGTATGATAAAGATTTTAGACAAGCTTTATTTGATTATTATAAAATGACTGGTTCTCCATCTTTAATTCCTCGTTATGCTTTAGGAAACTGGTGGAGTAGAAATATTACTTATGATGCAAAAGGGGTAGAGGATTTAATCCGTAAGTTTGAAAAGAAAAAAATACCTTTATCCGTATTATTGTTTGATCATGACTGGCATTATCGTAATGTTGGGGAATTTAAAGGATTAAAAGTTGGTTATACGTTTAATAATGCTTTATTTCCTGATCCGAAGGCAATGACCGATAAATTACATAGTAAAGGAATTCGTGTCGGATTAGTTGTGGATCCAATGGGTGGATTTTATCCTCATGAAGCTTATTATAAACAGGCTTCTGAATATTTAGAGATTTTGGATTCGAAAGTTATTTTATTTGATCCATTGAATCCGAAACTATTGGATGTATTATTTAAATTATTCTTACATCCATTAGAGGCTCAAGGAGTAGATTTTTTCTGGAATGATAGTAAAGCGGATAATGATCCGAATAAGTTATGGGCATTAAATCACTATATGTATCTAGATAGTGGTAGAGCAACTGCTCAAAGACCAATGTTACTTGCACGTAATGGCTTATGTGCTCCACATCGTTATCCTGTATTATATGGTGGTTCTAGTGAAGTTAGTTGGGCTGCTTTAAAGAATTTACCATTCCAATATTTGAATGCTTCTAATATTGGAGTTAGTTGGTGGAGTCATGATGTTGGTGGTAACCATGGTGGTGTAGAAGATGGCGAACTTTATATCCGTTATCTACAATTGGGAGTATTCTCTCCAATCCTTCGTTTCCATGGAGCAAGAGGTCCATACTATAAACGTGAACCTTGGTTATGGGATGTTAAAACAGAAAATATTGCGGCCGATTATTTAAGACTTCGTCACCGTTTTATTCCATATTTATATACAGAAGCATATAATTATACAAAGAGTGGTACTCCATTAATTCAACCATTCTACTATAACTATATGTGGGTTTATGATGATGAATTATATCGTAACCAATACTATTTTGGTTCTCAATTATTAGTTTGTCCTATTTTGGATAAGAAAGATCGTACCATGAATCGTACGATACATCGTTTCTTTATTCCAGATGGTGTTTGGTATGACTTTGTTACTGGTAAGAAATTCCCAGGAAACAGAAAATATACTTCTTTCTTTAAAGAAAGTGAGTATCCAGTATTTGCCCATGCAGGTAGTATTA
>JAFUFG010000090.1 GCA_017470045.1 Bacilli bacterium
ATAATTGCTGTAGGTTGTTTCTATGCCGTACTAGCAATCATCTATGTATTATTTGAAAAAGTAGTCATTAATTATCGTCCAATCCTAGTAGATGGTGAGTTAGAAACATCATTCCCATCTTCTCATACATTAATGGCAATTTGTGTATGTATGAGTGCAGTACTACTAAATAAGAGACTATGGAAAAACGATATCATCAACTATATTAATATTTCAATCCTAGTTGTAATGGCATTAATTGTATTTGGTAGATTAATGGCAGGAGTACATTGGTTTAGTGATATTTTAGGTGGAATTATTATTTCTGCAGCACTAGTCCAAATATTCCATACAGTACTAGTAAAATTAGAAGTTAAGAAAGAAGCATAAAGCTTCTTTTTTGGTATTCAAAGGAACCTTTCAAAAGAATAAAAATATGATATAATCAAAAAGTAGGTGAGAACATGGGAAAGACAAATCAAACATTAAACTTATTAAAATATAATATGGGAACCTTACTAGGATTTGAATTAATCTTTAAGATTATGACCATTCTAATAGGCAGTCCTCTATTTGTAGGATTCTTTAATATGACGATGAAAATAACAGGTTATAATTACTTAACCATTGAAAATATAAGTAATTTCATGTTTCATCCAATCACCATATTAAGTCTTTTATTATTAATCGTATTAATGACCATATATACCATGTTTGAAATAACAACGATAATTATTCTTTTAGAAGAAGCAAGACAGAAGAAAAAGATCCGTTTAATAGATGCCGTAAAAGCATCCATAGAAAAATGCAAAAAATTATTAAGTCCAAAGAATGTATTATTACCATTTTTAGTATTATTTATGATTCCAGTTTTAAACATTGGAATATCAAGTAGTTTAATCTCAACCATAAAAATACCAGAATTCATCATGGACTATATCACATCAAATAATACACTAATTCTTATATTTATCGGATTATTCGCATTATTATTATATTTCTTATTCCGTTGGATTTATTCGATCCACTATATGGTATTAGAAGACAAAGATTTCAGAAGTGCTAGAAAGAGTAGTGTAAAATTAGGAAAATTTCATAGAATTAGAGACTTAATCACATTAGGAATCACTCATTTCTATATTTTCTTTATGCTAATCCTATTTGTCTTACTAGGAATACTATTCCTGTTAATGATTCATAAAGTATTACTAGAAGAACTATTTGCCAAAGCAATTCTTACAAGTATTATTACCATAATGATTGGAGTAACGATTTTTATTTATGCAATTCTATCCACTCCAATTAATTATGCAGTAATAAGCTGTATGTATTATGAAAAGAAAGAAAAACAAAAAGAAAATATTCCAAACTTAAATATCACATCAGATCCTAAGAAAAATATAGGATTAAAAGTATTGATCACAATATTGATGTTTTGTTCCATCGGATTAGGCACTTACTTTATTGATGGATTATACAAAGGAAAATATAATTTAAATATCGAATACATTCGTACAATGGAAGTAACAGCTCATAGAGGAGCATCTGTAGCTTATCCAGAAAACACGATGTCTGCATTCATTGGTGCCAAAAAACAAGGCGCAGATTGGATTGAATTAGATGTACAACAAACAAAAGATCAAGTAATCATTGTTTCCCACGATACGAATTTAAAACGAGTAACTGGAATAAACAAAGATGTAATTGATTTAACTTATGAAGAAATTGAAAAACTAGATGCTGGTAGTTTTAAAGATACCAAATTTAAAGGAGAAAAGATTCCAACTCTAGAAGAAGTAATTGACTTCGCTAAAGAAAATAACATGCGTTTAAACATTGAATTAAAACCAACCGGAAAAGAAAAAGATTTTCAATCCAAATGTGTAATAACCTCACAAGTATACGAAGTCTAAGAAAAAGTAAAAAAAGTAAACAAAGAGATAGAAACCGTATATGTAATGTCGATAGCATACGGAGATATCGTAAAATTAAAAGCAGCAGATCACTTTAGTGTAGAAGCATCAAACGTCAATGATAATTTAGTAAGTAAAGTTCATAATGAAGGAAAACAGATATATGCATGGACTGTAAATACACAAGAGAGTATTAATAAGATGATAGAATATAACATAGATAATATTATTACAGACGACGTACCATTAGCACAAAAAATGATAAAAGAAAGCAAACAATCGAATTTTATTAATGAATTTATAAAATTTATCAATGGATCAGTATAGGAGGAGTTATGAAAAATATATTAATACTAGGAGCAGCAAGATCTGGTAAAACAACATTAGCACGAAGACTACAAAAAGAAAAAGGATATAACTTAGTATCCTTAGACGATATTATTTGTGCATTCGAATCTCTTCCAGAATGTGGAATTCATCACGATGGTAATGATACTGAAGTATCCAAGAATTTTGCCCCTTTCTTAATCCGTTATTTAAAAGAATTATCCGAAGGACCAAACTTTTATAATGGAATAACATCCGTAATCGAAGGTACGCATATTGATTTCGAACAATTAATTCCGTATCTAGAAAACGACGGAAAAGAGAAATACGAAGTAATTGGTTTAACATA
>JAFUFG010000091.1 GCA_017470045.1 Bacilli bacterium
CAAACCATCCGTAAGTACGATACGGAAGATGATTGGACCTATTGGTGTAATGACGAAGAATTAAAAGGAGATGTAGAATACTTTATAAATCGTAATCGTTTCTTCCATAAACAATTTACAAAATATGGAATCACGGAATTCGATACATCATTCGACCGCGATAAAGTCCTAGATCAAGTAATCGAACATATAGAAAAGAAACAAAAAGTGAGGTAAAAGATGAAGTATAAAATAACAATCCGTAATACAATCCGACACTTTCATTTGATTAATAAACATCGTTTTCTAGTATGGAATCTATGTAGAAAAGTAGGATTACCAATCCATGGTCTATTCCATGATTTATCAAAGTATAGCCCAACAGAGTTTTGGGAAAGTGTGAAGTACTATCAAGGAACCTATAGTCCAATCCGTAACTGTAAAACCGAAAATGGTTATAGTAAAGCTTGGTTACATCATAAAGGAAGAAATAAGCATCATTATGAATATTGGTATGATGAAGCAGCTCCAAATAAAACACCAATTATGCCAAAAAAATACTTTAAAGAAATGATTTGTGACTCGATCGCTGCAGGAATCGGGTATCAAGGAAAGAATTGGAATAAAGAATATCAATTAACATATTGGAATAAAACAAAGAATCGTTCATCAATTAATGAAACGATGAAAGAAACCTTATCAACAATCTATGAAGACTTAGCAAATTATGGACTAAAGAAAGTGATAAACAAGTCTTATTTAGATCAAAAATACGAAGAAATGGTGGAGAAAGATAATGCAAAGTAGAGTACAAAAGGCCAAAGAAGATTATTTTAAATATGGTTGCGCAGGTGCAATTTTAGTAAATTATAAAGATTTATTAGGAATAAGTGAAGAAGAAGCCATTCAAAAAGGTAGACCATTATCCGGTGGTAGAGGAGTAAAATGTGGTGCCATTCTTGCAGTAGAAGAAATTCTAAAAGAAAAGGCTCCAGAAAAGATTGAAGAATTAGAAAAACGTTTTAAAACAAAGAATTCCAGTATCTTTTGTAGAGATTTAAGAGGATTAGATACAGGAGTAAGAATCATTCCTTGTACTAGTTGTGTAGAAGATGCCGCAACCATTCTAGAAGAACTATTAAAAGAAGAGTAAATCTCTTCTTTTTTGTTGTAAAAAAATCCTTTTAAAGGTACAATATTTATTGTAGGGTAGGTGAAACAATGTATAAAGTATTAGAAAATAAGAAAATTAGTTCTAATTCATACGAGATGCTAGTAGAAGCACCACTAGCAGTAAAAAAAGCATTACCAGGACAATTTGTAATTGTAATGGCAAAAGAAGATAGTGAAAGAATTCCATTAACAATCTATGACATGGATAAAGAAAAAGGAATCCTTCATTTAATCTATCAAGTTATTGGTGCATCAACAGAAGAGTTAACAACAATGAAAAAAGAAATCTTCGCGGTAGTTGGACCATTAGGAAATCCAAATGAAATCTGTGCTGCTCCAGAAGAATTCAAAGGAAAAAGAATTTGTTACGTTGCTGGAGGAGTAGGAATTGCTCCAGTATATCCACAAGTAAAATTCTTAACAGAACATGGATTTAAAGTAGATGTTATTTATGGATCTAGAAATGTAGAATTATTACTAATCCGTGACAAAGTAGAAAAAGTAGTAAATAAGATTAGTTATGCAACAGATGATGGATCATTTGGAACCAAAGGATTTGTTACAGATATCTTAGCAAAACGTATCAAAGATTATGATATTGTTGTTGCAATTGGACCTGTTATCATGATGAAGAATGTTGCAAACTTAACAAAAGAACATGGAGTAAAAACAATTGTTAGTATGAACCCATTAATGGTGGATGGTAGTGGAATGTGTGGAGCATGCCGTTGCGAAGTAGATGGAAAACCAAAATTCGCATGCGTTCATGGTCCAGAATTCGACGGACATAAAATCAATTGGGATTTAGCAATGAAACGTATGTCTATTTATAAAGAAGAAGAAAAAGTAAAACTAGAACAAATGAGAAAACAATTAGAGGGTGAGGTGAAATAATGGAAAATATCGATAGAACAAAAGGTAGAGTACAAGACCCAAAAGAAAGAGTAAAAAACTTTGAAGAAGTAGAAAAAGGTTTTAATGATGAAGAAGCTGCTCGTGAAGCAAGCAGATGTCTAAATTGTATGAATCCTAGATGTGTTACAGGATGTCCTGTAAATATCGCTATTCCAGAATTCATCAGTGCCGTAAAAGAAAATGATTTAAAGAAAGCTTATGAAGTAATCTCTAGATCATCATCACTACCAGCTGTTTGTGGTAGAGTATGTCCTCAAGAAAAGCAATGTGAAAAACTATGTATTCGAGGATTAAAAGGAGAATCTGTTGCTATAGGATCTCTAGAAAGATATGTTGCGGATCAAGCAATTAAAAATGAATTCGCATCTGTCGGAGACATTAAGAAAAATGGTAAGAAAGTTGCTATCGTAGGAAGTGGCCCTGCAGGACTAACTTGTGCAGGAGATCTTGCTAAAGCAGGATATGATGTAACAATCTATGAAGTATTACATAAAGCTGGTGGAGTATTAACTTATGGTATTCCAGAATTCCGTTTACCAAAAGAAATTGTTAAGAAAGAAGTCGCAACTCTAGAAAAACTAGGAGTAAAAGTATTAACGGATGTACCAATTGGAAATGCTTTAACAATCAATGATTTAAGAGAAGAATATGATGCAATCTTCTTAGGAACTGGTGCAGGACTTCCAAAATTCATGGGAATTGAAGGAGAAGATGCAAACGGAGTATTCTCTGCAAATGAAATTTTAACAAGAATTAACTTAATGGGTGCTTATAAAGAAGATTGTAAGACACCAGTAAAAGTTGGAAAAACAGCATATGTTATCGGTGGTGGAAACGTTGCCATGGATGCTGTACGTTCTCTAAAACGTCTAGGAGTAGATGCTCATATTATGTATCGTCGTAGTTTAGAAGAACTACCTGCTAGAAAAATGGAAGTAGAACATGCGCAAGAAGAAGGAATCGTATTTGACATTCTTAAAAATCCAAAACGTATTGTAGTAGATGAAAACAATAATGTTGTTGGAATGGAAGTTGTAAATATGGTATTAGGAGAGCCTGGAGAAGATGGAAGACGTGGAGTAACAGAAGAAACAGGTTCGGAACATATCGTAGACTGTGACATGGTTGTTATGGCTCTAGGAACTGGACCAAATCATGAAGCATTAAAAGAAAGCGATATCGAATTAAGTGATAGAGGATTAATCGTTACAAAAGAAGAAACAACAAGAACTTCAATTGATAATGTTTATGCAGGAGGAGATGCAGTAACAGGAGCTGCAACCGTTATTCTTGCAATGGAAGCTGGTAAAAAAGCAGCAAAAGACATTATGGATTACTTAAATAAATAAAAAGAATTGAGGTGATTATTTGAAAAGATTTACGCAGCTTTTACTAATTACTGTTATGCTTTTTCCAAACATAGTCTATGCCGAAGAAATTCAAGTAAATAACGAAGAAAGTAATCAAGAAATAATAGAAAATGCGAATACAGAGAATCAGGAATCAGAAAATACAGAATCCGAAACGAAAGAATCCGAGCCTGAAGAATCCGATTCTCTTCCATCCGCAGTTCAAAAGCCAATCTTGAAATACGCATCTCACGTTCAAAACATTGGTTGGCAAGATTATGTAGAAGAAGATGAATTATCTGGTACCGATCATAAGTCTTTACGACTAGAGTCATTTATTATTGATTTAGAAGAAAGTAATGAAAATATCGAGTATCGTTCTTATATCGAAGGACAAGGATGGGAATCTTCTTGGAAAAAAGGTGGAGAAATCTCTGGAACTTTTAAACAAAGCAAAAGAATCGAAGCAGTACAAATTCGCCTAACTGGTGATATAGCAGAACAATATGATATTTATTATATGGTTCATTCCCAAGACTTTGGTTGGTTCTCATGGGCAAAGAATGGAGAAATTTCCGGTTCTTTAGGTTATGACAAAAGAGTAGAATCCATTCGAATCAAATTAGTAGAAAAAGGTACTGGAGTTGAAACAGAAAATACTTTTCAAGAAAGAAATACAGAGATAATTTATAACTCTCATGTACAAAATATTGGTTGGATGAATGAAATTACATCCAATTTAACTGGAACATTAGAAGATAAGAGATTAGAGTCCTTTTATATCAAATTAGGATATCAAAAATATACAGGAAACATTTATTATTCTTCTTATGTAGAAGGAATTGGTTGGCAAGAAGAAAAGAAAAACGGAGAATATTCTGGAACAGATCATCAGTCCAAAAGAATAGAAGCCATTAAAGTTCATTTATCTGGTGAATTAGAAGAAATTTATGACATCTATTACAAAGTCTATACCAAGAAGTTTGGTTGGTCAGGATGGGCAAAAAACAACGAAATTGCTGGAAGCTTAGGATACGACGAAAAAATAACGGCGATGGAAGTAAAACTAGTAGAAAAAGGTACTGGTGTAGAAACAGGAAATAGTTTTGAAAGAAAAGAAACGATTCTACGTTACTCTGGTTACGTTCAAAATATCGGACAACAAGACTATGTAAACGAACGAAATATTGCCTGAACAACAGGAAAATCATTAAGAGTAGAAGGGATTACCATTCTTTTAGATTCTACTTTAGAAGGAAATATTGAATATACAACAAGAACCGATCAACAAGATTGGCAAGAATATAAAACAAGTGGAGTTTATAGTGGTACGAAACATCAATCTCGTGCTATCCAAAACATAAGAATTCGTCTAACCGGAGAATTAGCAGAAAAATACGATATCTATTATCGTGTACATAGTGCAAACTATGGATGGTTAGGTTGGGCTAAGAATGATGAAATTGCTGGAGTAAATCATTATTCGATTGAAGCAATAGAAATCCGTTTATACGAAAAAAGTGATACCGAAAAAGATATACTAAATGTATCCAATCATTATATTGCTCAAGTAACATATAAACCAGTTTACTACAATCAAAAAGATTCTAGATGGGCAAATCAAAGAGTTGGATTAAGTACCATTGGAAAGAGTGGATGTGCACCAACTAGTATGGCAATGGCTTTCCAAGGAATATTAGGTCGAAGAATTGAACCACCAGAAGTAGCGTTATATTTATATAACAATACAAGAGAATATAATAGAAGAGATAAAGGTTCAAGCGGACAAGCAATCATAAAAGCAACTGATTATTATGGAATCAAAAGAACAGCCTTAAAAACAAAAGAAGAATTAACAGCTGCTCTACAAGAAGGAAAAATCGTATTTGCTGCTATGGGAAATGGACACTTTGGAGCTCCAACCTATAATCATGCTATCTTATTGTATGGATTCCAAAGCGATAAGACAAATGTCTACGATCCACTAAAAGAATCCAATAATCAGTTATTCTCCATCGATTTAATCTGGCAAGAACAAAGCAAAGACCCAGATGATTATTCTGGAGGAAGCAACTTCTATAGTTTAGAGAGGTATTAATATGGAAATGCTAATACACTTACATCCAGATGTCTTTGATATCGTAAAGAATGGATCAAAAAAAGTAGAAGTAAGAATCTATGATGAAAAAAGAAGAAAATTAAAAGTAGGGGACACTCTAATCTTCTTAAAAAGACCAGAAGAAACAGAAACCATTACTGCTACGGTAACAAAGCTAGATATTTATAAGAACTTTAAAGAATTAGTAAAACACTATGATATAAAAGACTTATATTTAGAAAGCTATACCAAAGAGATGTTCTTAGAAGAATTAAAACGTTTTTATACCGAAGAAGAACAAGAAGAAAATGGAGTCGTCGCTATATCATTCGAAAAAAAATAAGAAACTAGGAATAGTATCTTTTTTAATGCTATAATGAATTTAGGTGAATCATATGAGTTACGTAATTCGTTACATCATTCCGTTAATCTATTGGTTAACAGGAGCTATTTTTATATCTTCAATAACAAAGAAAAAAATAAAAGATTCGATTCCTTTAATCTTTTTCATTACACCATTTCTATTATATGGAAGTGTATTATTATGCAATTCTTTTGATATAGGTATGATTCTATCCCTTCTTCTTTCTATATTCGGAATGATATTCTGTATAAAGAATAAGAAAGAACTATTCGAAAAAGAAAATCGAAATACCATTCTATTCTTTATAGGAATTTATACCTTTTTCTTTCTCTTTGATTTAAATCGTAAATTTAGTATGTGGGATGAATGGTCCCATTGGGGAGAAATGGTAAAAGAAATGCTAAGACTAGATAATCTTTACTCCATAAAAGAGTCTACCTTAATGGTACACAAAGATTATCCTCCATTAGTTCCTATTATGGAATTGTTCTTAGTAAAACTAACAGGCGTATATAAAGAGTCTCTATTAATCCATTCAATCCATGTAATGGAATTTAGTTTATTAATACCTTTCCTAGAAAAAATAAAGGGTAAGATAAAATATGGTATTCCATTTCTAATACTTTTAATTTTAAATATACTAGATCACCATCATGTATTAAACTGTATTTATTTAGATTATCTACTAAGTATAATAGTTATTTATATCTTAGGAATCATTTTATTCGAGAAGAAATCTGCTTATAAACAGGGAGTATTATTACTAAGTATTCTATATCTATTATTAACGAAAGAAATCAGTATCTTATTTTATCCAGTAGTAATAGGAATCTATTTTGGAAAAGAAATACTAGAAAAAAGTACAAAGAAAGAATTACTAATCAATATATTTTTATTGATAATAATACCAATAACAGTATTCTTCTCTTATCAACAATATAAAAATAATCTAGAAGTAGAAAAACAGTTTTCTATGAATTCGAATCTATTATCCGAATTAACAAAAGAAAAAGAATCATATCAAGTAGAAACAATCAATCATTATAAAAATGCCATAATAAAAGAAAATATTACGAATTCGTATCTACCAATCAGTACTATATTATTAAGTATCATTTCCATTGGAGTACTCTTAGTAATAATAAAAGAGAAAAAAGAAAGAATCTTAGTAACAACATTCTTCCTAATAGAAATAATTGGTTATGGAGTAGTATTATTATACTTATATGTATATCAATTCGGTCCAAGTGAAGGACCCGCTTTAGCATCATTTGATCGCTATATGGCAACAATTCTTCTGATTCCAATAGTACTTGGAGTTATCTATAAAAAAGAGTGGAAAATAAAAGAATTCCTAGTGATTCTATTATTTCTAATAATAATACAAAGACCTGATCCATTAAGACAGCTAGTTCCTGCACTCAAAGGGTATACCTTTGAATACGAAACAATTGGATATCAGATAAAAGAACAAGGAAAAGAAAATAAAAAAGTATTCTTATTAGCAGAAGAATCCGGTGGAGAATATCAATACCCAGTAAAGTATTATGCCAATCCAATTATAACGAATAAAGAGTATTATGAATGGGTAGAAAATCCGACAGATATTCATAGACAAGAATTAGAAGATTATTTAAAAGAATTTGATTATTTCTATATTATTCGAATTCGAGAAAATACAAAAAATACCTATTCAAATTTATTAGAATCAATAGAAGAAAGAACTCTATATCGAATAAAAATAAAAGAGAAAAAAATAAATTTTGAAAAAGTAGAAACCTAATTGACGAAG
>JAFUFG010000092.1 GCA_017470045.1 Bacilli bacterium
GTTTACATATTTCTTTGATTTGTAGTCTCCAATTAATGCTACGATTTGATCTTTTGTAGTTCCATTTGCTCCATCACTTAACATAGCAAGAGCATATTTAATAGATAATGGACTATAAATCTTATTACCATCTTTTTCTTCTAATGATAAGAAAGATAAATCAAAATCTTGCAAATCATTTCCTGTCATACGATATTGTGACTTTACGGTCTTTTCTTTGGTTGTAATTGTTTCTTCTTTCTTATTACCAAATCCTAATTTATCGCGGAATACATAAGTACAGCATCCTCCTGCGATTACTACTAGAATTAGTAAGATAATCCCAAAGTTTCCTTTTTTCTTAGGCTTTTCTTGAGGTTCTTCTTTTTTCTCTTCTTGCTTTTCTTCTTCCGGTTGTTCCACTATTTCTTCTGTAACTTCTTCTGGTGTTTCTTTGGATTCTTCCACTTTAGATTCTGTATTTTCTTCTAATACTTCGTCTTTTTGTTCTTCCATTGTTTCTCCTCCTTCTACTATCTTTCTATTTTATTTTACTACTTAAGTTTTTTTTAAGCAATCAAAAAAAGGAGATTTCTCTCCCTTAGAATAACGTTAATTGATTTGACTCTGGCAAATCTTTTAAGATTCCCATCTCTTGCATTTTTGTAATTAATGTTTGAGAAACCTTCCCACGTTTTTGTACATCTTCAATACTAATAAATGGTTGTTTTTCTCTTTCTGCAACAATTTGTTTGGCAACAGTATCTCCTAACCCTTCAATGGCATTGAAAGGTGGATAAATCTCTGTATCATTTTTACATGTCCAAACGGTTGCATCACTATTGTATAAATCAACGTTTAAGAATTTAATTCCTCTTGCCGTTGCTTCTAATGCGACTTTTAAAGATTCAGCTTGTCCATTTTCTTTGTTACTTGCTTCGTATCCTTTTACTTGAATATCTTCTATTCTTGCACGAATCGCATCGTAACCTTTGATCATTGGAACTAAGTCTACATCCGTTGCTTTACTAGAATACCATGAGGCATAGAAGTAAACTGGCATATGAACTTTATACCAAGCAATACGGAATGCAGAGATTACGTATGCTGCAGCATGAGCTTTAGGGAACATGTACTTAATCTTTTGACAAGAACCAATAAACCATTCTGGAATATCTGCTTCTTGCATGGTTGTTACATGTTCTTTCCATGTTTCTGGATCTTTTGATGCTTTTCCTTTACGGACAAACTCCATGATTTTAAATGCTTTAATTGGTTTTACTCCATGATACATCAAGTAAACCATGATATCATCACGACAGCCAATGGTTTCTTTAAATGGAACGATGTTATTGGCAATTAACTCTTGAGCGTTTCCTAACCATACGTCGGTACCATGAGACAAACCAGAGATTTTGATTAACTCGGCAAATGTCGTTGGTTTGGTATCTTCTACTAATTTGATTGTAAATGGAGTACCAAATTCTGGAATCCCTAATGTACCAGTATTACACATAATTTGTTCTGTTGTTACTCCTAGTGCTTCTGTTGAAGTAAAGATAGACATTGTTGCTTTATCATCTAATGGTACTTTTAAAATATCAGTACCTGATTGATTTTGAATTAAACGTAATTGTGTTGGATCAGAGTGACCCAAAATATCTAGTTTTAATAAACATTGGTCAATTGAGTGGTAATCAAAGTGTGTGGTCATCCACTCCGCTGTTGCATCTTCTGCTGGGAACTGATATGGAGTAAAATCTTCTACATCTTTATAGTCTGGGATAACAACAATTCCACCTGGGTGTTGTCCAGTAGTTCTTTTAACTCCAGTACATCCAATTGCTAAACGTTCAATTTCAGCAGTACGCATATCA
>JAFUFG010000006.1 GCA_017470045.1 Bacilli bacterium
ATAACCGATTCGTATTACTATTTGGTGTCCTTGAAGGGCTTCGAACCCCTATCGCCTCCGTCGGAGGGAAGTATTTTATCCATTTAAACTACAAGGACATATAGAAGAAATACTTCTATATTATACTCTATTTTATCTCACATGTCGAATTTATTTCAGGAATTGATTCTAATTCGACTTTGATTCGTTCTAATGAATAATCGGATGGAACTAGTTCTTTCTTTACTTTTAGAGTAGATACTAATTCCTTTTCTCCTACTTCTGTTGTACATTCTCCAAAACTTGATAGTGTTCCCATCATATCACTACTACAGAAAGATAAGTCTTTTAAATTATTCTTATCTTCTTGTGTTAGTTTCTTTTCAAATTTTAAAGTGATTTTTAAAGTTCCTTCTTGGAACGATTTTTGATCATAATCATAGGTGATTTTAGCTATACTAGAAAGTTTTGTTTTCTTTTCTTTGGAAACTCCAGTGCATTCTAAAGAATGGATGCCATTTACGATTTTTACTTGTCTTTCTTGGATGGTTGGAGTATCTGTTTTTTTCTCACATCCAGTAAGCATCATTCCCATTAGAATTATTCCTAGTGTTATCCATACTTTCTTCATAGATTTCCCCTTTATTTTTCTGTACACTTTGTTCCGAATTTTTCTGCAAATTCTAGCCAATCTTTTAGTGCTACTTTGCCATCTTTAATGACAGAGTCTTTGGTATTTTCAATTTCTTTTAATTTCTCTAAATCTACTTTATCATATTCAATTACCGTATCACTAATTACGGTATTATCTTCCACTGTAATCGTATTGGTATAGTATTTTAGATCTTTATAATTTTTAAAGATATTTTCGTATGCTTGTTTGTATGTATTTAGTGTTTCGTTATCTTTTGTTGTAACTTGTTCCATGGAATGAAGTTTTGTGATGTATCCTGCATTATAAGATACCTCATAACTTAGTTTTACTTCTGACTCATTCATTCCAGTTGCTTCTCTAGTACAAGTTAATATTCCTCTGTTTTTTGTCATATCGGATTCTGAGTTTACCGTAGTTCCGCTTTCTGTTTTATCCGTACACCCTGTTACTAGAAATGCGATGAATAAAACGAATATCCCTTTAAATAGTTTCTTCATCGTCTTTTTCTCCTTTTAATTTTTCGATTTCTCTTTGTAATTTATTTTGATTTGCGATAACCTTATCAATCTTCTCTGCTAATTCTTCTAGGATTAATTCGCTTTTTAAATCGATACGATAGTCATTTTGGTTTCTTAAACTATCTTTTTCTGCTTGTCTATTTTGACTCATCATGATGACAGGAGCTTGTAGCGCAGCAAGACAAGACAATAATAGATTTAATAGAATAAATGGGTATGGATCAATTGGATCTAATAACATTACTCCATTCATAATAATCCATAATAATAAGAATCCACTAAATCCAATAATAAATCCCCAACTACCGGCAATTTCACTTACTTTATCGGCTACGTGATCTCCGAATGTTTTTTTTGCTTCTTCTTGTTTATCAATATCGATACTTAAAGGTTGTTCAATCAACAAATCAATTAATTCTTCTTCATCTTTATCATTTAATTCTTCTTTTTTTAATAGCATTTTTACTAATTCTTTTTTATTATTTTTCTTTTCATTCTTCTTTTCCATATTATCACCATATTCATTATAACAAAAAAAAGAAGGTTTTATAACCCTCTTTGTAAAAACTCTTTAATCTTTGTTTCGTATTCATTCTTTAATTGTAGATCTTTGGTACTTACAAAACCATGTGTTGCGAAATCTAATACGTGTACTTCTCCTCCACACATTTCAGCATATTCTTTGTTTTCTTCTAATACTGGATCTAGTGTTCCAACTAATATTAATAATTGTTTTTTAATCTGTTTTGCAGGAAGTGATGATGTTAAATAATTTTTGGAATACGTATTTATGTTTTCGATTACATCATTATGCATCTCATAGTTACGGACTACTGATTCGTATTTACTTTTTTTCGTATAGTCTCCTGAAGTTAATGGATAAAATAATACGATTTTTTCTAATTTTTCGAAGGAATCTGCTACTTTCAAAGATACGGTACCACCATTCGAATCACCGAATAAGTATACTTTTTTCTCTAGTCTTATTAATTCCTCATATAAGTATTGAATT
Organism: Bacilli bacterium; assembly: GCA_017470045.1. The sequence goes on from JAFUFG010000006.1 coordinate 2,165, forward strand.
GTTTTCTCGATTTTTTCTTCGTTGTATTCTTCTTCGAAATAATCAATCGCAATGAATAACTTATCAAATGAAATAGCTAGTTCACTACATATATCGGTATATTTGGATAAGCAATTCGTTATTCTTCCATCTCCTGGAGTATAAATAACAACTTCTTCTATATTACTTACTTTATTTGGATAGAAGACTCTTACAGGGAATAAATCTTCTTCTAATACAATTTTGTATTCCGAAATATTCTTTTTAGAAATTGTTGGATGTGTTAAATCTTTTACTCTTCGGAATAGTTTATAACGTTCTTCTTTGTCAAATTCTTTTTTTATACTATCTTTCATGATCTCACCAATTGTAGTATAGCATGAAAAAGAAGTTCCAAAATTCGAAACTTCTTCTACTTTACACTATTTTTCATTTTTATTTTCTTTGATTAAGTCTAACATAATCTTTCTTAATTTCTTATTGGCGTCTTCTAAATTTTCTCCTTCTTTTACTTGGAATGGTTTTCCAATGCGTACCACTAAGTCTTTACTACGGAACTTATAAGTTCCTGTCATAACGAATGGTACTAAGAAAGCTCCTGTCTTTTGGGCCATAGATACTGCACCAAATTTAAATGGTAAAAGATAATGTTCATAATAATCCTCTTTTGTAATGATTTTCTTATCTATTAATTCTCTTAGATAACTATCGGTATCATTGATATGCTCTATCATATCTTCTTTTGTAATTACTTTGTCTTCGATTAATTCTTCTAAATAGTTGATTTGAGATGCTTTGTCTTTTTTCACTTTACATTCGAAGTCATCTAAGTCTTCCCCTTCTTTATGATATTTTGCATATAATTCATGAATTCGTTCTTCTTTTAATCCGTTTCTAGTTCCTTCTGGGAATAGACCAAGAGAATGTCCCCCATTTAATACTTCTAGAGCTGCTCCTTTTGCTTCATCATCATGAATCTTACGATCTACTGGAATACATCCGGCACTACGGAAAAACCATCCATGATGTCCTTCTGGATATTGTGGATCAAAATATTCTTTCTTGGCCATATAATGAATTTTTCTTTTTGTTGAAGCAATGACATTACATTGGTCCATGATATGTACATGATTTCCTACTACTAAGATTGGTCCTTCTTTTGGAATGTTTTCTTTTCCAATAATTTTTGGATTATACCAAAACTTATAGATTGGCCCAAGAATTGTACGAAATACACGGTAAACTCGCATTTTATTTTCTTTCATTTTTTACTCCTCCGTTTTTGATGATTCCATCGCTTACTGCTTTCATTAGTTTTTCATTCATTTTATCTAAATTGTCTTCATTTTCAATTGGTTTTAAAAATTCAATTCTTACTCCTCTACGGAATAGTTTATATTTTCCAGTTATAACAAATGGCACTAAAGTAGCGTTCGCATCATGACTCATTTTCACTGCCCCAATTTTAAATGGCATAATGACATCATCGGTACGATTAATTGTTCCTTCTGGGAATATTCCAATACTTAATCCATTTTTTAAAGCATTTACGGCACTATCTAAGGCACCTTTATCATGAATCTTACGATCTACTGGGATAGAACCCATTCCTTTCGTAATCCATGTTGCAGGACCTCCTTTTTGGAATAGTTCTATTTTTGCTAAAAAGTGAACTTGGCGTTTATGAACGATTGCACATAGTGTTGGTGGGTCAGACCATCTAGTATGATTTCCTGCAAAAACGACTGGTCCTTTTTTTGGAATATTTTCTCTTCCCACTACTTGCGGATGATATAGTAACCATATTAAGAAATTCAATAATGGTTTTATAATTCGATAAAACATGGTGTCCATATTAATCCTCCAAACTATCTAATATTCTTACAGTACCTTTTTCTTTGGTACTCGTTATATCGTGTAATTGTAGTTGATGTTCTACTTCTTTTGCTACTCCAACAGAACCATCTGATAGTTCTGCATTTGGTAAGAAAGAACTAATTTCTTTTTTGATGTATGGGTAATGCGTACATCCTAATACGACGGAGTCGATATCTTTATCCATATAATCTTTTAATATATCTTTTAATAGTTGATTGATTTCATCTTGATCTTTTCTTTCGATGGCATTCGCAAGTCCGAAACATGGTACTAGGTAGATTTCTTGATCTTCACGGATATTGTCTTTTACTAATTCGTTCGTTCGCTCACTTTCAATTGTTGCAGGTGTAGCCATTACTAATGTCTTTTTAAAGTTCTTATCACAAGCTACTTTAATAGCAGGTACTGTTCCTACAAATATTAAATCTGGGAATAATTCTCTTAGTTTTTTCATACAACGAGTTGTTGCGGTATTACATGCAATTACAATTAGTTTGCATCCTCTTGCTTTTAAGTTTCTTACAATATTCGTTGTAATTGTCATTAATTCTTCTTCTGACTTTTCTCCGTATGGATTATTCTTACCATCTCCATAGTAGATATAATCGTATTGTGGTAAACGTTTTACAATTTCATCTAATATTGTTAATCCTCCGATACCGGAATCAAATACTCCTATCATATTATCACTCCATATAATTGATTATATCATTTCGAATACAAAAAAAGAATCATTTTATTGATTCTTTGTTTTTACTTTATTTTTTTCTTTTAGTTGGTTTAGTATTTTTTCTTTTCCGTCTCTTAATGGCTTAATACTTTCTTCTTTATGTAGAGTTTTAATAATTTTTGCAATCTTCTCGGATACATCAACTATTTGTATCCATTCTCTTTCTTTATACTCTTCTGGAATATAAGTAGCATTGGTTGTATATAACTTATCAAATAATCCAGCTTTATAAGCCTTGTCGAATACTTCAATTCCTTCTGTAAATAAAGAGAAAGTTGCGACAAATGTTATTTCATTGGCTCCATTTTCTTTTAATTTCTTACCAACATCAATGATAGAACCTCCACTTGCAATCATGTCATCTACTACTAAAATATTCTTTCCTTCTACATTCGCTCCCATATACATGTGTTCTACCACTGGATTCTTACCATCTACTACTTTTGTTAAATCTCTTCTTTTGTAGTAAACTCCAACGTCACACCCTAACATTTCTGCATAGAATCTAGCTCTCTCCATTGCTCCCATATCTGGACTAACTACTAATAGATCATCAGTTTCTTCGTTCTTGATATATTCTTCTAGAATCTCATTCGTTGGATAGAAATTTTCGAATGGAAGATTTGGAATCGCATTGCATACATTTGGGTCATGTACATCTAAGGTAATAATGTGGTTTACACCAAGTCGCTCTAATTCTTGTAGTGCTAGAGCGCAGTCTAGACTTTCTTTTCCTTTTCTTCTATGTTGTCTTGATTGATATAGTAATGGCATGATTAGAGTTATTTTTCTTGCTTGTCCAGAGTTTGCACAAACTACTCTTTTAATATCTTGGAAATGTTCGTCTGGCCCCATTTCATGATCTTTTCCATGCATCTTATAGGTTATCCCGTAGTTTCCTACGTCACTTAGAATATATAAGTCTCTTCCTCTTACTGTTCCATCAATTACTACTTTTCCTTCTCCATTTGAGAACCTATCTCTTTTATAATTAACAAGACAGTCTTTTTCGTTTAGGTGATCGACAATTTTTTCTCCTACTTCTTTAAAATTGTCTAGTACGATTACTTTTAAATCGCTCATATATACTCCTTCCTATCACTTAAAAAAGAAGCTAGTTATTTTAGCTTCTTAATTACATTTGTCGACTTGATGTGGTTTCCAATAATATCGGATACATCAAGAACGGTTACGAATGCACTTTCGTCCATTTCTTCTATTATTCTGTTCAATTCATATACTTCTATTCTAGTAATAACACAATATAGAACTTCTTTCTCTCCAGAAATAAGTCCTTTCCCTTTAATGGTTGTGGTTGTTCTTCCTAAACGTTTATAAATTTCTTTGGAAAGGTCTGTTCCTTTACTTGTTACGATTAAAGCAGCCTTTGCTTGTTCTAATCCTTCGGATACAAAGTCTATTACTTTAAACGTGATAACGTATGTAAATAGTGAATACATTGCTCGGTCAAATCCAAAGATAAATCCAGCAACGGTATATATCATCATATTAAATATTAATACGATTTGTCCAACAGAAAGGGATGTTTTCTTACTGATTACGATTGCGACAGACTCTGTTCCATCGTTACAACCTCCGAAGTGAATTACTAATCCAACTCCTGCTCCAAGAATTACTCCACCAAATAGAGTGGCTAAAAGCTTGTCTTCTGTGAATGCATCCATTCCTCCAAAAATATGTAAGAATACCGAGAATATTGCCATCGAATAAATACTACGAATTAGGAAATTTTTTCCTAGATTCTTATAACCGACATATAAAAACGGAATATTTAAAATTAGTACTAAGATACTTAATGGTAAGTTCGTTAACTTCGATACAATAATACTTATACCGGTTACTCCACCATCTAAAATCGTATTGGGAATTAGGAATAATTCTAGTGCTAGTGCAGCTACAATTGCCCCTACTGTTAACATTAAGTATGATATAAATTGTCTTAACTTTTTATTCTTTATACTTGCCATATACTTCTCCTACACTAACATTATAAGGGATAACTTTTCTTATTTCAATTCATGAAACTTTATTTTACAAATTTTTATTAAAAAAACAGTTCAATAAACTACTTTTTTCTTAATCTTTCATACCCCAACGTACATAAAAATATAAGTAGACACTCATTGCTATTACTGCCCATTTGATAAATACCACAATATTTCCAAGAAATTGTACATTAGGATCTGCACTGCCCTGTAATTTTGCTCCTAACCACCATAAGAAACCAATTATTGCTACTGTTACTACTATTGTAATAATTTTTGTTCTAAGTTCGGATGATTTAAAGTATGCATGTCTTCCATGGATATTCATAACTTCTTCTAAATCTTTTTTTGATTTCTCCGTTAGATATATACAGTCTTCTATTAATTTTCTTTCTTCGACATATTTTTCTTTTGATGATTCTTTTTTCTTATCAATATCTTCTTTTATAATATTATATATTTGTTTTTGAACACTACCTAAAGCTAATCCTTTATTCTTATTTAATGCTTCATATAACTTACGATCTACTCCGTCATAATCACATTTCTTAGTTTCTTTATAATCCGCAATAATGTGTTCTCCTAGAGTTGGTTCTAAATATGGTAAGTAGTTAATCGTATAATAATCCATTACTTTTTTGAAATTATCAATTTCTTTTTCTTCTAGGCTTTCTACTACTTTTGCATATCCCTCAACATATAATGGATTCTTTTCAATGTTTTCTACTTTACTATAGACATCTCTATTGAATACTTCTGGTATTTTTACAATTAAGATTTCTGTTAAATTCTTATTGAAGTTTTCTACTTCTCTTGAAATTGTTTTCATTAAATCAGACACAGCAGTTTGATTTGCCCAACGTTTTTCGAATGATTCCGTTTGATAGGCACTAAATGCACTGGCACCAAAACTTGCATTCAAATCAGATTGACTCATGGTTGAAGAGGAATAAGTCATTCCATAAGAATTGACTCCTCCTAACAATCCTGCTTCGGAATATACTTTTGTGAAAGATACTCGAGATGCCCTTGCAGCTTCTGCAACTGCTCTTGTGTCTGAACTTGCTCTTTCTGCATTTCCTTTTTCTACTGCTTCTAAGTGATCCATTTGATTCTTTGTTAAAATCTTATCAATACTTTCTGTTGTACTCTTGATACTAGCATTTATTAAATTCTCAATGTTTTCTAATATACTATCTGTTAATTTAAACTTCTCTGATACATATTTTAAGTAATCGGTATAATAAACAATTGCTCCTTTATTGGCATAATCGCATATATCAAATACTTGATTATTTTCATCACTAGCTACTTCTTGCAAATAATTTGCAAATACAAAACTTGAACCTATTTGAGAATTACTTAATTCTACATTATTACGCATAATCGAATTTAGTGGAATCGAATAATCTCCTATTTTCACTATTTCTTCTGATTCTTTTTTTCCATAATTATAATTTTCTTCATCTATGATATATGAATAATTATTTGATATACTACAACCTTGACTGATTAAATAATTGTCGATTTTTTCTCTTAATTCCATAAGACTCCTCCTATTATTGAGTATATCATATTTTTTTCAAAAGAAAAGAGAATCATTTCGACTCTCTTGTTATGATGAACGATACACCTTTTTTCTCATTTCGAATGGTAATATCGTATTTCATTAGTTGTAATGTTTTTTTGACGATCGATAATCCTAACCCGAATTCCCCTTTCATCCCTTTGCGGAACGGAGTAAAAATTCCAGCTAGAAGGGATTCGTCAATATTGTCTCCATCATTGTATAATATGATTTTATTGGGTCTTGTCGTTATCTTAATCGAATGTGCAGCATATCTCATAAAATTGGCTAGTAAATTATCAAATATGGTTTCCCAGTGTTCTGTTGTTCCTATAAATTTTGCTTTTTTGTCGATATCTACCTGGAAATTTATTTCTTTATTATGGAATTTAAACTTTTCAACTTCGGAATTTATAATACTTTCCATATCGACATTTACTAACTCTACGTTTTGGTCTTTTAAATAGTCGAGTTTATTCAAATAAAGAAGTGAGTGTACTTTTGTTTCTAATTTATTTGTTTGTTCTTTGATGACTTGGAAAGCCTTTTCTTTGGTTTCTACGTCATCTTCTACTGCTTCAATGTATGATTTTATAACGGTGAGAGGTGTTTTAAAATCATGTGAGATATTTTGATACATTTGATTTCGATATTCTTCTTGATGGATTAACGATAATCTCATATCTTCTATTGCGTATGCAAGGGTTCGCATTTCATCGTCCGCTGTAAAATAAATATTATTATGCTTATAATTCGGATTATCGATATTATCGATTTTGTCTTTTAATTTTTCAATTTTTCTTACAATCATAGATGACCATAAGACTAACATCATTCCAATTAATAGAAATGTTATTAAAACTATGGGAAAGATGACCGTTAATATTGCCGTTTTGGTTTTATTAATGTAGTTATCATTGGAGATTGCAATCTTTTTTATATCTCCATTATTTAGTGTGTAGTAGTAATAAGTTTTATGATTGTATTCAAATTTTCCATAATTTTCTTTGGTATAATCTAGTATTTCTTTTGGATGTTTGGTTTGAATTACACTATCTAAGTTGTCACTATATAGGATGTTTTTATCCATTACATATAGGTATGCTACTTCTTGATTTAAGAATTTGTTATCCATATCAGAATCTACATATTTTAAGGGTTCACTTAAATAACTATAGAGATTCGATTCTGCTACTGGGAGTAACATCTTTGGTAAGACTACTCCTAAGGATGTAAATAATAGTACAAAAGCTATACCTACTAACCATAGTAGTTGGGAAGATAGCTTCATTTTCTTTGTTGATCTCATGATAGTCTATACCCATACCCATATACAGCATTTAAATTTAAATCTGGAAGTTTTTTTCTTACTCTTCTAATAAGGTCATCTACTACTCGGTCGGAACCGAAGTAATCATTTCCCCAAACACTTTGTAATATCTCTTCTCTAGAAAAGCATTTGTCCTTGTTCTTAAAGAATAGTAGTAGTAAATCGAATTCAAGGGTTGTTGTTTTTATTTCTGTTTCTCCTACAAATACTTTTCTCTTATCGGTATCTAGTTTGTATTCTTCTAGTTGTATGTATTTGGAACTAGTTTCTTTGTATACTCTTTTGATGATTCTGTTTACTCGTAAAACTAATTCTTTGGAAGAGTATGGTTTGGTTAAGTAATCATCACTTCCTAATTCTAGTCCTAGTATTTTATCTAGTTCTTGATCTCTTGCTGATGTAAATATTACTGGGACTATTTCATTTTGTTCTCGGATTGCCTTAATGATGTCATATCCTGAGATGTCATCTCCTAACATAATGTCCAATATCCATAGGCTAACATCTTGTCCAATATAGTCTATTGCATCTTGTCCTTTTGAAAAGCAAATTACTTTGTATCCTGCTTTTTCTAAATATAATGTTACTAGATTTGATAAATCTATTTCATCTTCTACCAAGCAAATTGTGTACATAACCATCACCTTTTCCTAGTATATCATTCTTTTTCTTTATTGCCAAAACCTTATAGGCATCCCCTCCTTTAAATATGTTCTTTTATTCAAAATGGTAATAATTCTTTTTTTTTGCTTTTTTCTAATAATCTGTTTTATCTCCTCCTTACACTTCTATCTTATGATAACAATGTCGGACAATTATTGCATGATTATGGGAAATTATGGGAATAAAAAAAGACACTTGCGTGTCTATTGAAATTCAAATCCATTTAATATTTCTACTATATCTTCTTCTGCAAACTCTTCTGAGAAGGTTAATTCATAACTATTTCCTTGATGAAATAACATAACTTTTGTATTTAATCCTTCTTTTAATAAATATCCATCTAACCCATCTAGTTCTTTTATTTCCTTTTCTAGTCCCATTCCTTTAACAAATACACTAGATAAGTATTTTGTTCCAACTTGATAGATTAGATCATAAAGATTTGATTTTTTTTCGTTTTGATTAATATAGTAATTTACTAAATCCATTTCATTGTTTAAGTTTGAATACTTCATAAATGGAATATAATCTACTTTTTGTAATTTCTTATCCTCTATCGAAAGATTTTCTATTACATTGTGTTTAATACCAAATGTGATTGTTCCAGAAGAAAGTGTTTTATTACTTTTCTCTGTTTCTGTTTCGATTGAGGATTCTCCTTCTACCTTTTCTCCGAAGGTATAAGTTTCTCCATTATCGTTTGTTTTATACTTACTATCTAAATAATAACTTAATGCTTCTAATTTATGATTTGGTTTTTGTTGATTTCTTTCAATCTTTACCGCTGAGCCAATGTGAACATCTGTTTCTATTGGTTCATAGTAATACAATACATAGCTTTTGAAGCCAACCACTAATAGTACTACAATCGCAATTCCTATTAGTTTCATTAGTACCTTTCTCACATTGCCTCACCCTATTATTTATTATAACAGAGTTTTGTCTTTGGTACTATACCCTTTTTTCTTTTGGAACAAAATTTAAGTCTTTTTCTGGTACGTAATCTGTAAACATCTTACGATATTTTGAGTTTCTTAATTTATCTAAAGCTTTTTTCTCGATTTGACGAATACGTTCTCTTGTTACGGATTCTTGTGATCCGATTTCTTCTAATGTATAAATCTTATTTTCTTTAAAACCATTACGTAATAGTAATACTCGAATTTCGCGTTCTGTTAATCCGGCTTTTTTCATGAATTTTTGAATTAATTTTTTTAATTCTTGATTACTTAGTTCCTCTTCTGGG
>JAFUFG010000093.1 GCA_017470045.1 Bacilli bacterium
AAAATTTGTATTCGTAATTGTAGCTAAATATAAATGTAATGCTTCAATTGGAATACCATTTTCATCATAATATTTAACACCAAAGAATGGATCTTTTCTCTTACTAATCTTACGGATATTACCAGTTTCTTTATCCTTAATTGTAATTGGTGCAATATGAACATATCGACAAGGTTTAAATCCTAAGATTTCAAATAATTGAACATGTAATGGTAAACTACTTACCCATTCATCACCACGAATAACGTGTGTTGTATGCATTAAATGATCATCAATTGCATGAGCAAAGTGATAAGTTGGAGTTCCATCTTTCTTTAATAATACGGTATCAACATCATGTTCTGGGAACTTCATCTTTCCTTTAATACAATCTACTACTTCAATTTCTTTCTTTGCATCTCCAGGAGATTTTAAACGAATAACGAATTCTAATCCCTTATCTAATTTTTCTTTTACTTCTTCTAAAGATAAATCTCTATCTTGTGCATATACACCATAAATACCAATTTTTGTTTTATTAATCTCTTGTTCTTCACGAATAGCAGCAATTTCTTCCTCTGTCATAAAGCAAGGATAAGCATAACCTTTAATAATTAAATCTTTTACATAAGTTTGATAAATCTCATTACGTTCACTTTGAATATATGGACCATAATTACCACCAAAGCTATAACCTTCATTAGGTAACATATCAAAATCATGTAGAACACCAGTAATATTTTCAATACCACCTTCTACCATTCTCTTTTGATCCGTATCTTCAATACGTAAATAATAACTTCCCTTACTTTGTCTAGCATAAACCATATCACTAAAAGCACTTAATAAGTTACCTAAGTGAACTAATCCAGTTGGAGATGGTGCATAACGGGTAATCATTGCTCCTTCAGGCAAATCTCTTTCTGGATACATTGCTTCATAATCTTCCCTACTCTTTGTAATATTAGGGAATAATAAATTTGCTAATTCGATTCTTTCATTTTCATTCATGAATATACACCTCTTCTAAATACACGTTTAATTTTAACGTAAATTTCCTTAAAAATCAATAAGATTACGACGAAATCGTAATCTTATCTCTCAATAAACAAGTTAATGTTGGAAGAATGAATAAATAAGGCATCGTATAACGGAAATACGTATTTACTGGGCTTACTAAACAAATTCCAAAGGATAAATATAATGGTAAGAATACAATTAAGTATTTCCAATTCTTTTTCGTAAATAAATAAGTACTTAATACAATCATAAATAAGGTATTAAAACCAATGTTTACAAATAATCCAATTCCTGGAATAAATGGAAATAAATTACCATATCCAACTAAAATCCCTCTAAGAATAGATAGATCATTAATCTTATATTCAAATACTCCACTATTCATATAATCTTCTAAATGATTCGAATACAAATACCAATTATGTTTATTTGGATAATAATAACCATAAGTATTATTAATAAAAGAATCAATATATACCCCTGGATGTTTTTTAAACCCCTTCATCCAAACTTTAAAATAATCTTTTAATTCTTTACTAGTAACATCCTTATTAAATTTATTCTTAACCGGATCCGCACTTTCTGGATTATATCGATGACTTAAAGTATCATACCCTAATACTTTATCAATTGCCTTACGATCCGCATCATTTAATTCGGATCCATAATATTTCACATATCTTGCTGTTTGTTGAAATGGAACACTAAACATTTCTCTAGAACTACCTTTACTAATTCCTAAAGCAGGAATTAATAAATGATTAAAACTAAAAAATACAATTCCAAAGATACATAAACTACTTAGTAATCGATAACGATTTACTTTACTATAAATCATTAATGCAATTGTTGTTAGTACAACAACAATAACTCCATTATGACGGAATAAACAAGGCATTAATAAAAGTAATGCATAGATAAAGATATTCTTTGTATGCATTAAATTGTTCTTCTCAACTAAATCATAAACATACAATACAAATAAAATCATAAATGCAGTATAGTATACATCTTTTACTAAACTAACCGTATAAAACCCATAACAAGGTACAAATAAATAAATTAATAATAAGATAAATCGATATACTTTATTAATCTTATGTCTTTTTAAAAACAAAATCGTATAACTTAAAACACTACTATAAAATAACGTTTGTAATAACGTATATAAAAATATTCCGAAACTATCATTTAGAATCAATCTTCCGATACTAACACATCCGCCAATTAAAAACGTATGAAATACTGGATGATGAGTAGTCATAAATACCATTGGATCAATTTGATTGACCCAATCAACATATTTATTTGGAACATTAAAGTATTGCAACAATTGGAAATAAGGATCCGGACTTAATACCCCAGGATAAAAAGCAATAAAATAAATACTCCAAACAAGCAATATGGTAAGAAAACTACTACGAAATGGATGTTCATCAAAATACGTTACATATCGATCAATCCATTTATTATGAAAATGATAATTTCTTACAAACTTAATCTTATGGATATAATGATCAATATAATAATAGAAAATTCCAATCAAAGAAGAATAACCTATTACTTTTATAATACTCATCAAAAAGGTAAGAATATTCGTTGTAATAATACTATACGTATGATAAGAATTATAAATCTCTCCAATAAACA
>JAFUFG010000094.1 GCA_017470045.1 Bacilli bacterium
ACTCCATTGGAAGCATTTACAAAAGTAATATTATCTTGAGTAGATTCTTTTGTTATTGAAACACATCCAGAGTGGCCTGAAATGTAAGATGATCCTCCGGAACCACTTACATGAAATGCTCCTGCTCCTGCGTAATATCCACTTCCACCAGTTAATCTTAATCCAGCATTTGTTCTACCAAACATTCCGTAATAATTATTTTGACTATATGTAATGTAGCAATGACCTCCTGCGATTTGAGATGCACCATTACAATATCCACCTGTATCTTCTGTACTGGTTTCTGTTAAATAGACTCCTATACCATCATAACCTATGAGTCCACCGGCATCTCCACCATTCCATTTTCCATAGCCACCACCACGGGTTCCAACTCCGCCGCCACCAGCAGCGACCATTATTCTAGATTTTAATGATTCAAAATTGTCCCATGTACTTTTTACTACTCTTACATCTGTTGATCCTCCGCCACCAGCACCATAATCTTTTGCAATACTCGGATCTCCAGTCTTTCCTGTTGGACCATCTATTCCATTATAGGCGTTATATCTAGCATTTCCACCGACATATAGATATAATGGGGTGTTTTTTGAAAGAGTAATAGTTCCACTAGTATACGCCCCTTTTCCGCCTTCTTTTTCATCAAAATCATATCCGCTTGCTCCCCATAGTTCTACTTTGTATATTCCATTGTAAGGAGCTATAAATGTTTGTACATCACCAGTATAATCAAATGTATACTCTGGTATTTCTTCTAAGAAGGTTATTTTAGCAAATCCATTTCCGGTGTTACCTTTCATAGTACTAGTACCATCCTGTGTTGGCATTCCAACAACTTCTGTTCCTACTTCTGTAGTCCATTCATATCCTTTTCCGTCAATCATCTTAGTATCTGTAAAAATACGATTACTATAATGTTTACTACAATTGATATCTGTATTATAACCATTTGAATTAAATGTAGAAGAGTCTGTACTATCACATGAAACACCGTTGGAGTCATCATTAAATATAAGATTATCTGATACAGAAGATTCTTTAACTGCAACACATCCTGCATGTCCGGATATAAAAGAAGAACCTCCTCCTGCAGAACCTTGATCATTCCCTCCACTACCGGAGCCTCCTGCAAAATATCCATTTGCTCCTGGAGCACCCCATTCGTGATACGTAAGATTACCAAGTCCGAATGATTGTCCACTGATTTGTGTAGCTTTTCCACCAGCAACAGCACCAGCTCCACCATTTATTCCAGCATAACTGACCAGACCACCTCCAGCTCCTCCAGGATGAGAAACTGTAGAATTGGTTCCACCTGCCATACCACCGGCACCAGCAACCATAATTCTAGTTTTTAAGCTATCAAAATCATCCCAATTACCAGAAACTGTTCTAATATCAGTAGAACCTGAGGAATATACCGCATATTTTGTATAATTTGACGCATTAAACTTTGAGGTATTCTGATTTTTTCTTCCAACGTAGACATATAGTTTTTCGCCTTTTACGAGATAGATTTTACCAGAGGTATAACCACCTTCTCCTCCAGAACCTGCTTTATCATTTCCGCCAGAGCCCCATAACTCTACTTTGTAGTAGCCTGTCTTTGGAACTGTAAATGTTTGATAATCTCCTGTATAACTAAATGTATATTCATTTCCGTTTAAATACTCTTCAAAAGCAAAATCAAGAGTTAATGCTGTTTGATTGATTGTTCTTTTTAAAAGTGTAATTCTAGAAAATCCATTTCCTTCTTTTGCTTGATTAACTCTTGGCTCTGCAGATGTCGAATTTGTTGAAAGTGTTCTAATATCGTTTTCTGGTGTTTCTTCACATTTATAGCAATACATTTTTTTATCAAATAAGGAGTTATTTCCGATGTATCCAGAACCACCGCCGCCACCTCCAACATAGACGGTGCTTCCTCCTCCGAAGTATCCTCCTCCTCCGGCTCCACCACCGCATACGCCAGATAAGCAGGAGTTGGCACCAAGTCCAAACACTCCTGGAGATCCGTCTCCGTATTGAGTTTGATAATCACCTGCTAAGGTTGCTCCTGTACCACCTTCCGTTTGTGTTCCTCCAGTAGCTGGAGTCGCAACTGCGTTATTGTAGCCATATGCTCCAGAAGTACCCTTGTATCCTCCTCCGGAACCACCTAGATGTCTTTCTCCACCGGCTCCGCCACCTGCTACTATTAATAAGTGGTCCACTTTATTCTCATATGTAGAAAGTAGTCCTGAATCATATCCAATGTGAGTTGCTCCTCCTGCTTGGACATCTCCACTTGCTCCAACACCATTAAATTTTCTTTCTCTAACGACTTATTTTCCCCCTTTTTCATGTCCTTTTTCGCCTACGTTTATATATAATGATGTGTTCTTTGTTAATCGAATATTTCCAACAGCGTATCCTCCATATCCACCGATACCAGAGTTGTAGAAAGCACCTCCTTGAGCTCCCCATACTTCTAGTTTATAGATTCCAGTGTATGGTGTTGTGAAAGTTTGCTCTCCTCCAGTATAGTCGAAATCAAAATCGCTATTGTCTTGAATTTTTCTTTTTAATGTTATTTTTGCGTAACCGTTACCTTCTTTAGCATACTTGCTAGTTGGAGTTTCCGAATGGTTGTCGGTTGTGACTGTTTTTGTAGATTCATCCTCTGATTCAGTACAGTTATAACAATACATTACTTTATTTGATAAAATAGTATTCCCAATATAACCAGATCCTCCAGGACCAGAAGCATTACTATATTTTCCCCTTACACTGCTGGCAAAGCCACCATAGTAGCCGCCTCCGCCGCCACCATTTCCTTCTGCTCCACAACTGCTGCTGTTTTTAGTTACAGCATTCGTTCCTTTCCCAAATAATTGATTTCCAGTTTTAGTTTGCCCTCCAGAAGCACTATTAGCTGTATCGGGATAATTATGTCCAACATTTCCTTCAATACCACCTCCTGAGCCTCCAGAGTATCCTTGCCAATTATTGCCGCAGACACCTCCTCCGCCTCCAGCAACGATATAAATAGAATCTTGATATTGTTCTAGTTCTTTTAGTAAACCTTTTGAAGTTGAGATATGAGTAGCTCCTCCGCCACCACTTCCATTTGGATAGCTTGATCCATCCGACTTTACAACACCTTTACTTCCTGCTCCGCCTCCATTATATCCTCCTGTAAGTGTTGTTATATCTCCTCCCTGTCCACCTACGTTAATGTAGATCTTTTTATTTTTCTTTAAATAGATTGTTCCTTTTGAATATCCTCCATATCCACCATTTGTAGTTCCTCCTTGGGCTCCCCATACTTCTAGTGTGTATTCTCCATCATATGGAACTGTGAATACTTGTTCGCTTCCGGTATAGTCAAATGTATACTCTTTTGTTTCGTATACATCATCTTCTTCTACTACGGTTACATTATTCGTAAATTTAATCGTAAAAGTCTTTTCTGTGTGAGGTTCTACAATATTTCCAATAGAAGCATCTACTAACTCGTATTTAACATTTTTATTGTTATAAGAGGATTCTAGGATGTCTGTTATTTTATAACGTTTGTCGGATACATTCGAAATCGTTACTTCGTATGTTACGGATGATGCTTGTCTTGGTAGACTTACATCCATCGATACAGAATCTACCGTATATTCTGAATTTGTATTTTCGTAACCATTGTATTCGGATTCTAAGAGACGGATGTTTGTGATACGGATGTCTTTTGATACTCTAAGGTACGCATCTCCGTTGATAAATAGATTCGTATTGAAAGATGCGAATGTTACGGTGATAAACATTAATAAAACTAAAATTGTATAGAAACGATTCCATTTAAGTTTCTTCATGTTCATCACCTCCTATTTTTTTCTATTTTTACTCATAATATATTATACCATGAAACACAATAACATTTGTGAAAACGAAACAAAAAAAGAGAGATAGATGACTATATCGCTTTTTAATTTATTGCTTTACCATTTACGTATAATTTATATCCATTGAAGTCGATATTGGAATAGTCTGTATTTTCATCTTCTAGACTTGTTACATAACTATCTCCTGTCAAAGTAATTTTAGAGTTTTTATCTAATTTTAAAGTGATTTCTTTTGCAGAATTATCTGCATTAATTTTTCCTTTAAAAGTAGATTTTGAAAGAGTAAGTTTTAGAGTGGAAATATTATCTACTTCAATGTTACCAATTAACTCTTGGTTTGTAGCATTAAATTCTAAGTTTCCTCCGTTTGATCCAGATTTTCCCCATTCATCTGTTCCTTTAATACTAATCAATTTATTACTTCCATAATTTAATTTTGTATTAGTTAAGTTTACTACTGCATCTGTATTTGTTACGAAGAACATTGGTGCAGATTTATAGTAATCGGAATCTTTTCGAATGGTTAAAGTAGAATCTTTTGCGGTAAATGTTCCAGTACCTTCACTAGCATCTCCGCTCATGGATTGGTAAATCATGATTCCTGCTTGATCGGTATCTCCACGATTTCCTTTTCCACTAGCTTCTAGTTTTGATTTTGTAACAGTAGCGGAATTTTTTCCTTCGATAACTACCATTTGAGAACCGTTTGCAGTTCCTGTAGTATTTTCAATTGAGATATCTCCTGTTGAATAAATTACTGGAGAACCACTACCATTTGTTTCTAATTTTGAGTTTTTCGCAATAACAGTTCCTTCTCCTCTATCGGTTGCTAATGTTGCACAAGATCCACCTTGAGTCGTGATGGTTACATTATCTGCTTCAATGTAACCTCCGTAAGTTGCATCTAATCCACGAGAGGAAGATTCTCCTGTTGTTGTGATTGTTGTATCACTAATATAAATTTTTGAGTTTTCCCCTGTTGAGAATACTGCATTACTTCCTTTTGCAGAAGTTTTAATGGTACTATTTTTAATGGTTGCGGTAGAGTTTTCTTTTACTAAGATTCCTGCGTTTACTCCGTAAAATTCAGAGTTTTCTGTATTGGTAGAATCTCCTGACTTTTTATTTACCATTGCATTGGTAATGGTTGCATTACCACCATTTTGTACTAGTATTGCAGATTCATCTTCTGTACTAGATTCATAAGTACTTTTTAATGTTTTTTTACCTGTTACTGTAGTCGCACCTGTTGCTTTTACGGAACTTGTAGATGCGGATTGTGTAGTAGTATTATTCTTTGTAAAGAATTTCTTTGTTACTACTCCATCCGTATAAGTTAATCCTGTTGTGATTAAAACAGAAGCTAAACCTACAATTAATACTTTGTCCATACTACTAAATGTTTCTTTGAATGATTTCTTATTAAAGTTAGACATTAATAAGTACATAATCGTTAATCCGATTAATAAACTTTCAATTCCAAATACTACATAATATACAGTACTGATATTTGATGTAGATTCAGTAGTTGTTTGTTCTCCTGGAAATCCGCCTTGCATATTACCATCCATATTTCTATCTGGCATTTCTCCATTAGGCATTTCTGGTGGAGTACCTCCGTCTTCACTGTTTTCTCCATCTGGTTTTTCTGGTGGAGTCATATCGTTACTGTCGGAATTATCACTTGAATTACGATTTCCTGGACGTTGTCCTCTTTGTCCTTTATTTGTATCAGATGAATCGCTTGATCCATCTTCTCTCATCATAGGTCCTCCGAATCTTCTTTCTTTTACGTTACTATTTTCGGTTGAACCATCATTATTTGCTTTTTCCATATCTGGTGATTGTCCATTATTATCACCACTAGGCATATCTGGTGGAGTACCACCTTGCATCATTCCACTATTATTACTTGTTGTAGTAGTTGATTGTATCGAACTTCCTGCTAGATACATTGTTAAAATACTTGCTCCTACTAGTAATACGAGAATGATACTCATAAGTATATTTTTCATCTTTCTAGACATCTATATCATCTCCCTATTCTTTATTTATTATATTGAATATTTTCTCTTTTTTCTAATCATTTATCACCTTATTCTTTTTCTTATTTTTACTATGTGCACTTATTTTTATTAAGTCATCTATCACCTTATTCCTTTTTTCTATTTTTCTATATTAACCAGTGACCAGTTGGTTATTCCTACTTTATGTTTTATTAAATATTAATCATCTATCATCTCCTCTTTTTTCTTAATACATCTATATCTTAAATATGTAATATTAAATGAACCTTAAATTTTATTCTTTTTTTCTATTTTTTTCATCTATCACTTCCTTTGTTGTATTCATAGTAAAACTCTAATATTAAATGAAAATTAAAAGAAGTAATTTTTTTCAATTACTTCTTAAATGTTATTTGGAATGTTGTAAAGCCATTCTCAGAATATGCTTTAATCGTTCCATTATGTTTTATTACAATGTTTTTCGCAATGGCTAAACCTAGGCCATAACGATTGTCATTTCGATTTCTTGATTCATCATCACGATAGAATCTTTCAAATATTTTTTCTTCCATTCCTTTTGGAAATGGTTTTCCTTTATTGGAGATTTCTAATACAATCTTATTTCGATTGGATAAATTAATACGAATTTGTCCATTTTCTTCTGGACTATGTTTTATCGCATTATCTAGAATAATCGAAACTAATTGTTTTAGTTCTTCTCCATTGGAATTTATTTTAATATCGTCTTCTATATTACTTACTAAATCGATATTCTTTTCAAAGCAAATACTTTCGAATGTTAGAGATTGTTTTTCTACAATCTTTGATAAGTTATTCATCGTATAACTTTCTTTATTATCGTTTTCGCTTCTTGCAAGATCTAATAAATTCTTAATTAGATTTGACATTCTTTCTGTTTCATTCGAAATGTTATCTAACCATTTTTTCTTTTTATCTACTTCGTATGTTTCTAGATTGGACATAATGACTGCAATTGGTGTTTTTAATTCATGCGATGCATCTGCAATAAACTGTCTTTGTTTTTCAAAACTTTCTTCTACTGGTCTTGTAATCCATTTCGTAATAATCATAGCAATTAGTACGATTAAGACATCTGCTAGTAAAAAGATAATGATAGAACTGATTAAATTACTTCTTAGGTCTTCTTCTACTTCTTGATTATCTACAATGATTAGAGACTCTCCTTCTATATACTTATAGGCATATCTCGTTGTATAAAGATTTCCTATTTTTTGATTTGGAATATCTTTTTGACTAAGTATTTTAGTTGCGAATTTCTTTACCTCTTTGGTTGCAGAAGATTCGGAATGAGAGATAATTTGTTCTATTTCTTTATTCTCATTTATTTCTATCGTATAGACTACTGCATCCATAAACATTCGATTATTATCTTTCATCTCTGGAGGTTCCATATCTTCTAATGGTTTTTCTTCTCCCTCTGGTAATTCTCTTTTTTGAATGTCATTCTTCATTGGGCCTTGATGCATTCTATTTAAAGTATCTTCTACTTTATGATAAGAATTAAAGTATGCTTGTACATTAAAGATTAATAAAATGGTTACTAAGAAGGAGAACAATATTAATGAGATTGTCCAAAAGACTTTATTTCTTAATTTATTCATCTTTATCCTCCAACTTATATCCAATATTTCTTAATACTTTTATATTTACTTTCGAACCGATGGAACGTAATTTCTTTCTTATGAATGAAAGATAAGCTTCTAGATTATTCGATTCGGTATCACGTTCAATTCCCCAAACCTTATCATAAATTTGTTCTTTGGAAATAACGATATCTTGATTATTTAAAAAGTACTCTAGAATTAATAATTCTTTAGCTCCTACTTCTATGGATTCATTTGTTGTTGTACAAGTAAGAGTGGATTTTTTTAGATTTAATTGGATATCGGAATACTCAATATAATCTTTTACTACTCCGCTACCTTCTTTTCTTAATTGAATATTTACTCTTGCGACTAACTCTTCCATATGAAATGGTTTTGTCATATAGTCATCTGCTCCGCTTGTTAGACCTTTTAATTTATCATCAAGTTCGCCTTTGGCGGTTAACATAATGACTTTCGAGTCAATACTTTCTTCTTTCATTTCTTTTAGTATTTCAAATCCATTCTTAAAAGGAAGCATGACATCTAGTATTACTAGATTATAGATACCTGTTAGTGCATTATATTCTCCTTCTTCTCCATCATAAGAAATATCTACACTATATTGTTCTTTTTTTAATCTAGCGGCGATTGCATCTGCAATCTTTGCCTCATCTTCTACTACTAGTATTCTCATTGTGCCTTTTCCTCCTCATTCGAATTCGTATATGGATTTACCATAAAGTAACTGTTAATTACTTCTAGATATTCTGGACTTATAGTATCTACAAATTTTTGTTTTACTAATAACGTGCTTTTCGGTGCATCTTGGCAATAATCATTCTTTTTTATTACAGACATCATACGATATGTTACTTCCCATTCTGTTTTTTTGAACATTACTTTTAGAGCTTCTATCGTACCATTATAATAAATACGTTTTATTGTTTCTTCGTCTAACGTATCCATGATATTATTTTCTTTTAATGAATGAAAGAATTCTTCTGGAGATACTCCATCATATAGAGCAATTGTTATAAAATTCTTTAACATGCTTTCTATATCTTCATTTATCATTAATGGCACTTTATAATCAATATATTTTTTATCCCAATAACATAATGCCAAATAGTAGTAATACTTATCTTCTTCTTTAGCTTGATCCAATACCTTTTTCTCATCGAAATCATAAATATTATCAATCAATTCAAAAAGATTACGATCTGAATCAATAATATAAGTTTTTCTGGAATGGATCTCTTCGTCTGGAATACCTTCTAAAGAAATATCTTTATATAATAATGTATCGTTTAAGATACTGATATTTCTTAGAGTGCCAATAAATACCTTTAATCCATTTTCACTATTCTTATAAAGGCGCTTCGATAAATGATATAAATTATAGTAGAAATTAAATAAACTCTTTTGGAATGCGGCTTCTTTTACTAATCTTCTATTTTTTAACACTCTACGTATTCTCCCAATCGCATTTGTTAATTCTTTTCGATTTGGTTCGGTGCAATAATTATATAAAGTGTCCATAAATAATTGTGTTTTCTTTGTTTTCTCTTTTTTGATTACTTTCTCTTGGTCTTCTAGAAATTGTTGGTAAGTCTCTTTCATTCCTGGGGTAAATAAATACTCTTCTATAGGTAATTCATATTGTTTTAGTTTCTTTACAAAAATAATTTTCCATGCTCTTGCATATTCATCTTGTTTTAAATTTTCTTCAAAAGATTTTATTTCTTCTACATCTATAATCTTATCTTCTAGATTTCTTTGTAATTCTTTCCATTCTCTATAAATACTAGAAGAGATTATTTTTTCTGTATCAAAGAATCCTCTTATATCTCTCATCTTTCTCTCAATTATAAAAGATCTACGTACCTCTTGATTTTCTACTAATTTTCTTTGTCCTTCTTCTAATGAGTTAAGAATCTCATCTGAATGGATTACTCCTCGAACTGGAATATTATTTTTTAACATAAAGTTTACTAGTTGTTTTAATTCTTTTTTACGATCTAATTTCCAATATTGTTTTGCTTTTTGTAATATGGTTCCTACAAATTCAATTAGGTCAATATTATACAAAGAAACATCATTTACTTTTCTTATTTCTTTTAATTGAGATTGTAAACGATTTTCATAATATTGAAGACTTTCTCTATTCGTATTATTTAATTCTTCTTTTAATCCAAGTAATTTCTCATCTTTTAAAATAACTCGTTCCGCATCTTCTTTTAAATATAAGAATGGTTTTGCAAATAGAATTAATTTGTGATAATCTTCGTAAGTTTCTGCTTTTTCTTCAAAGAAGTTGAATTTTACTTTTACGCTATGATTATCTAGTCTTACGTTTAAGATATCAAATAATTCAAATGAATCTTCTTTTTCTTTCCAATACTCGAAATACGTATTTGGAATTTCGTCTTTTTTTAATACGTTTTTATAAGTAAGAAACTTTGTATAAGCAACATCTTGTTCTGTTGGGAAAGGAATCGATAAACATTTATTAATATATTCATCTACCTTCTCAAAATCATGACTGAATAGTACTTTTTCAAACTCTAAATACTTTATATCAATAAAGTATTTAATGTCTGTTGTAATTAAACTTTTTTCAATAAAGCCATCTTTGTTGTACTTTTTATAATTTTCTTGGAATACATTACTCTTATCATAAATATCTTTTGCAGCATCTAATAAGAATGAATCATGAAGGTATGATAAATCTTTTAAGTATAGAATATATCGATCAAAGTAATCCATTCGATTTTCTTCTAATAACTTTTCTTGTAGTTTTAAACAAGCAAGTTGTCTTTCTGCAATTCGATTTATTTTCGTTAATCTTTCGATAAAGTTTTCTTCTTGATTTAGTACTAACATAAAGAATAAATGGTCTACTGCGAAAAGACTGTAACTTCCTAATAATTCTGATATTTCAATATATTTTTCTTTTGGAATAATTTGTTCTTTATCAAATTCATAAGCTTTTGTTACATCTTTTCTACAATAATGCATTAATACTTTTTCTTTTGCTTCTCGATATAGAGATTCAAAGAAAGAACGATCTTCTAATGATTTTCTCCATAGTTCTTCCTCTTCTTGTAAATCAATAACTGCCTCTACTTCTACCGTTCTTTCTCCAACCTTCTTAATTTTAAATGGAATCTCATCAAAATGAGGAAGCATTTTATATTCTTCTTTTTTTAAATCATTAACGTTTCCTAAGATATGATTTTCTTTACTAAGAATATTAGTTGGATAAATGGTCATTTTTGTTCCAAAATTGGTAATGTTAACCGTTCCTCTGATATAGTAGTCTTCTTCTGCTACCGTTATCGTCTTTTCATTTGCCTTTGCGAAATAAAACAAATCTACAAGGTAATGTTGAGGAGATAAGAAATACAAATTAATTCTTTCCTGTGGTGAAATTGTTGCAGCAATTGCATTTAATCGTGCGTTGATTCCTTTATTGATCCATTTAAAGTCTTTTAAACTCAATTCTCCATTAATATGAAATGGATTATTTTTTCCTAATGCTTTTAATAGTTGTAATCGACTTGCTGGGGTACAATTTGTGTTTTCTAATACTTCTATAATAACAGGGGCTAACTCTAATTTTTCTTCCCTCGTTAACTCTTCATTGGATAGTTCTTTAATTCTTTCAATTCTTTCTTTTGAAATACTATAATTAATTCCTTGAATCACTTCTTTTAAAGAGTTTCCGACTACTGGTTCTTCTTCATATACAAATAATTTCTTTGCAGTCTCTACAAAATGTTTTTTTTCTTCCGAAATTGTTTGATCGTATGGTAAACCTTTTAATAAGTTTAGTAGCGTTGGTTTTCCCATGATTTGAATATTTAAATCAATTCTTTTTATCCATTCTACATAACGATTATCTTCCTCTAAAGAATCTCTTATCTCTTCTTTTAAAGAGTCATAATAACGAAGATTTCTTGATAATAACTTTAGGTATAAATATAGTTTTGTATCTTTCTTTTGGTTCTTTGCAATCTCTTGAATCTCTTGTATTGTATAACTATATTTTGGATATACTTCATAGAACTCTCGGATAAAGGAATACTTCTCTTCTTGTAGTTCTTCAAAGTAATCTTTTTCGTCGGTATTCCAATAGGTAATACTTAATAAATTTTTCTCTTTTAATTCTTTCATTAAGTGCTCATAGAATTCAGGATCAATTTCTTGTAGAGCTTGAAACATTAATGAAATATCTATTCGAAATTTATCAAATACTTTATCTCTTGTTAAATCTGATGTTGCCTTATATTCTACTTTTTCTAATACGCTTTGAATATATGCACAAAGTTTTTGAGTAATTATTTCTTTTTCTTCTCCTAATGCATATTCGTAAAATATTTTTTCAGCACTTTCTTCTTTTGCTTTATCTACTCTAAAATGTAATAGTTGTTCCACTTGTTTTTTTATTCTTTCTTCTACATTATGTAATCTTAAATAATGATAGACTCCTACCATATTATTAATTCTACATAATTCCATTAAGAATCCTAATCTTTGATTGTCTTCTATTAATTCTACCTTATTTCCTCTTTGGATAGCACGGACTACATTTGAACATTCTTCATTCCAAATTTCACTTTTGTTTGGAGTAACATTTGTAATTCGAAAAGCTCTATCTAAAAAACCATAAGAAGAAATATTGGCACTTACATTTGTTCCTGGATTTATATTGGATTCCACATTACTGTCTTCTGTATAGCTAACTTTTATTTTTCCAAATTTTGTATCTAGTTTTAACTCTCCAGACTCATAACATAAATATCCTTTTAAAATCGTATTGTAGATTAAGAAGAAAGAAGAGTTACGTTTGGAAGACTTTAAGCTTTCAATGAATTCTGAGAATGAAATTGCATAGTTTAAAATACTTGTGAAGTATAATCTTATTATTAAATCTAATGAAGTTGAAACATTTTTAGCAAATTCGATTGCCTCTTGTTTTAATACTTCTTTTTCTTTTTCTAAGTATTTTTGAATAAACTCATTATCTCTAAAATTAGAAACTGGTTTATCATATAGTGTTTGTGGTACTTTTTTACCAGCTGATACTCTTTGATGTGGAACAATTTCAAATGCTTTAAATGGATTCCATTTATAATCTTCATAAATAATGGATAAGTACTTTTCTGAATCTAAATATACTTTATTGAATAATTTGGCATGGTCTTTAAAAATTTCATATTGTTGTTTTTTACTTAATCCTTGAATGTATTTTTTAGTACTATCATCAGCTGATGTAGATAATGGTGTAAATGTTTCTTTTCCACTTTCTAATTCTAATAATCGAATTTTGTATCGATTAATAATCAAATCTACAACAATATCACGAGTCATTTTTTCATTGATTTGTTTTTCGTGCCACTCTATTCTTTGTTCTAATTCACTTTTATCACTATCTAAGAAATAAGCATAGAAGCAAGTCTTAGGTAGTGCCTCTTTTCTTTTTACTATTTCATAGATTTTATTGGAAGATTTTTGAAAGAATTCTTTTACATTATTTAGTGTATTGGTAGATACTGCTAAAAAGAATAAATTATCATAGTCTTCACTATCATACATTTCTAATTCTAATTGTTTTATTTTTTCTTGAATCTTTGTATTTGTCTTTATATCAGAACGAATTAATCTTTCTGCATTTTGTGGAACTATACCAGTATAGGCATAACACATCTCAATATAATTTATGTATAAAAGATGTTCTTCTTTTTTGATTAAAGTATCATATGCATAATCATCAATTTCTTGTAATTCATCTAATAATTCTTTTCGATCTAAAAAATATTTTTCTTGATATGCTCTACCTAATGTATATAATCCAAGAATTGTGTCACTACTTAACGGAGATTCTTCTAGGTGCAAAAAGAAAGACTCTTCTATTCTTTCTTTTGCATCTTCTTTTGTTAATTGTTTTACTATTTTAACAGCTGTTTTAAAGTCTTCATATAAAATGTCTTGAAATAAAGAATTTGCTAAATCTAAATTCTTTGCTGTATTAATAACAATTGCATAAGCATCCTCTTTTCTTTGTCCAGAGGATATTGCTTTATTAATTTGTTGTTTTGCAAATTCTATCTTCTCTTGATCTGTCAAAATAATCACCTACTTTTTATAGGACTCCTTCTAATTGTGCTTTGGAGTCTTCTGATTCTGCTTCTTTTTTATCTTCTGTAATTTTTTGTAGTTCGTAATTTTCAAAACGATAAGTTTGGAAATCTACTTTTTCCATAATATGTAAATCTAATAATAGTTTTACAATTCCATCAGAAGAAGTCTCGGATAAATTATTATCCTTTATTGTTAAACTGATAATATTAATAAGTTCTGTTCTCTTATATTCTTTTTGATTTAACGATAAAATATTTTCTAAATATATGATTAAGTTATCTGCATCTGCAGATGCTTTTTCTTCAATTTCACGTTCAATGATAGCATTACGGAATTCAATATCAAAACCTTCTAAAGAAGATGGTATTTCTCTTCCATTTTTTACAATCGTAATTAATTTATATAAACGGAATGGAATACGAACCATATTCTTTAATGCTTCATTGCCATTTACTAATTCTTTTACTTTTTTCTTTAGTTCTTCATTACCACTTGTATTTTGATTGATGAATGCATCGATTTTTTCATCATCTAGTTGTTCAATTACATAGATTAATACGTTATCTGTAACTGTTATATTGTTTGATTCACGATCTGTTAAAATTATCTTTGTCTTTGGATAAGTAGTAATAATATTATTGATTTGACTAACAATATTACGTTTTACATTTTCGTTATAGATTTCATTAATTCCATCGATATATAGATTAATATAACCATTTTCTAATAATTGTTTTACAGTTTCTTCTGGACATCCTAAATGAGAATTATTTCCGATCATGCCGATAACGGTATCATCAATTCCTGCTTCTTTTAATTCTAGAACAATAGGTGTTCTGCCATTTGGTTCTGTAATGTCAGTATAAGCTAAATACATTAATGTAGTAGTTTTACCCATACCAGCATTTCCAATAATTTTAATCTTACAGTTTTCTTTATTTCGAATTAGACTTACTAATGATTTTTTAGAAGATGTATTTACTTCTCTACCATCTAATGCAATATAACTTAAATCTTTTTTCTTCGTATAATCACTTTCAAATTTGGATTTTACTTTTTCTAAATAGTTTTTAACATCTGTATTTTTAATTAAATCTATACGATTAATTTCTGTATTTAATTTTTGTTCATATTTTCCAGCTACTTCTAGATAGATAATTAATAATTCGTGAACATATTGCCATTCTTGTGTTGGAGATAATTTACGTACGGAATGTGCTACTTCATTACGTGCATAATATAGATTTCCAAAAACTTTAAACATGTCAGAATAACTGTTATAAGATTTTGCATCTTTATAGGTACAGCGGATATATCCTACATCACGTTTTTCTTTTAACATTCCTAATTCATATAAATAATCTGGAATAGCTTGGGAGTTATTTAATACTCCACTTTTTGCTGCTGTTCCTTGAATTGTTTTAAATTCAGTTGGATTGATCAAGTAGATAAATAACTCTAAGAATTGTGCCGTTTTTTCAAATTCTTCAATTGAATCTACTTTTTTATTCTTCGCCATATACTCAATTTGATCCACAATAGCAGACTTTAATCCACTTAATCGTTCTACATGTTCACTAATACGAATTGCTTGCTCTAGACAGTTGATTTTTCTTGCTACATCTTCCACTATTAAATCGGAATCTGCTCTTCCGTCTATATTTGTAACTTCTAATTCAATAAATTTTTTTGCTTCTTCTGAAAACATTTTCATCACCTACTTTATTATATCGTAATCTCTTTTTTTCCACAATAAAAGTGGAAAAGAAAAAGAGGTTGTCGAATTTAGAACGACCTCTCTATTTCTTCTATCAACGTATTTACAATTTCGGATTGTGGAACCTTACGAATGACTTCTCCTTTTTTAAATAAAAGTCCTTCTTCTACTCCACCAGCAATTCCAATATCTGCTTCTCTTGCTTCTCCAGGACCATTTACTGCACAACCCATTACTGCAACGGTAATGTCTTTATCAATTGTTTGTAAGTAGTCTTCTACTTGTTTGGCAATTGGGATTAAATCAATTTGTGTTCTACCACAAGTTGGACACGATACTAATCTTGGTAAACGAATTAGATTACAACATTTTAATATTTCTTTGCATACTTTTACTTCTTCTACTGGATCATCGGATAAAGATACACGTAACGTATCTCCTATTCCTTCTCTTAGTAATACTCCTAATCCAATAGAAGACTTTATGGTACCGGAGAACGCTGTTCCAGCTTCTGTTATTCCGATATGTAATGGATATGGGAATGCTTCACTTGCTTTTTCATATGCTTCAATACATAAATCTAAATCAGATGCTTTTAGAGAAATACAAATATCATGGAAATCTAACTTTTCTAATATTTCTACATGGCGTCTTGCACTTTCTACCATTGCTTCTGCAGTGGGATGACCATATTTTTCTAATAAGTCTTTTTCTAACGATCCGGCATTTACTCCAATACGAATTGGAATATTCTTTTCTTTACAAGCATCTACAACAGCACGAACCTTTTCTTCTGAACCAATATTTCCTGGATTAATACGAATTTTATCTACTCCGGCATTAATCGCTTCTAATGCAATTTTATAATCAAAATGGATATCTGCAACAATTGGGATATGAATATAATGTTTGATCTTTTTGATTGCTTTTGCATCTTCTATCGTTGGACAGGCAACACGAACAATTTCACATCCTACATTTTCTAATGCAAGAATTTGTTTTACGGTATTTCTTACATCTTTGGTTTTCGTGTTAGTCATAGATTGAATGACCACTTTATTTTGTCCTCCTATTTGGACATTTCCTACCATTATTTTTCTTGTTTCTTTACGATTCATAATTCCTCCTAACGATACTTTAATAAGCTAATCACATCTTTTATTACTTTGATATCTGGATCGTGTAAATTCTTTGGTAATGCATCAATATCAAACCATTTTACTTCGGATACTTCTACGTTATCTACTTTTAAATTACCAGTAAATTCTTCTACTAAATAAGCTGTTGAAATCATATAAACTTCATCTTTGTTTGGATAAGTATAATGCATATCTTCTCCAGAATAAACATTAATTACTTGTGGATTGATTACTTTGATATTTAATTCTTCTTTTAATTCACGATTTAGAGCATCTAAGAATGTTTCTCCTAACTCTAGACTTCCTCCATGAATTGCCCATTTATTATTATCTGTTCTTTTTTGTAATAACATTTGATTGTCTTTTACGATGACACATCCAACGCATGGCATAAAGACTGGATCATGCCCTATTTTTTCTCTTATTTTACTTATGTACCCCATTTTCTACCTCATCTAATCTTTCTAGGAATTCATTTAATTTATTTACCCATTCATACATTCCTAGCTTTCTTTTCTTATAAGATTCTAATTCTTCTTCTGAATAAATCATATTCTTTTTAAATCTTTCAATACATCTTTTATAAGACTCATCTACACTAGTTCTTAATACATAGATTTCTCCCTTTAATAAAGAAACATCTTCGATATTGGAAAACTGTGCAGAATCAATTACAATCGTTTGATTATAATCTTTAAAATAATCTAGAATATCTAAATAGATTTTCGTAAAGTCTTTTACCATATCTAGTTGTTTTGTTTTATACTTTTTTAATAAATGTTCTTTTAATAATGCAGCATATAAAGTATTTGCTACTCTTTCATCTTTTATTTGATCCGTATCAATAATAATATAATTTTCATTGAATCGATATTTCTCTGTAAAAGTAGTTTTACCAGAACCTGTTCCACCGGCAATATTGATAATTTTATCTTCTGTTAAAACTTTATGATATGGTTCTTTATTAACTGTTTTCGATATCCATAGATCATTCATTTTATCACCTTGATTTTCTATCTATTTTTTTCTATAATTTAATTAGTGGAGGACACTTAATATTCGTAGGTTAAGTGCCACTTCCAAATTGTTGGTTGGTGCACCTAGCTTACTAGTTAGGTGCTTTTCTTTTATTTTTTTCGCACCTTTATTACATCGTCACTATCTAATTCTCCAATTAATAGAGAACTATTTGGATTGTGTTTTTTTCTATTTTCTTCTACTTTATTCTCATCGAAATTTGCATAACAATATTTACAAAAGTGACTACAAGTATTGTATTCTCCAATATCTACCATTTGAACACAATTACAGAATCTTTCTTTTCTAGCTTTCCAATCTGGATACTTCTTTCCAGTCATTTGATAAGCCAATTGATGAGAAAGACATTCTCCAATATGAAATCCATATTCGGATAGATTTCTTTGTTCAAAACAAGTTTGTACTTTTATATTATGATTTTTAGCAGATTTGGAGAAGCCTTCTCCTATTTCTTTATAATCCGATTCTGTAAAGTCACGATACTGAAGT
>JAFUFG010000095.1 GCA_017470045.1 Bacilli bacterium
ATTCCAAGAAAAAGATATGGATAAATTAAAATAATTATATGAGAATACTATTAATCAATTAAATGAAACATATGTCTATTACTACAAACTACAAGATGAGATAGAAGAACATGTCTATATGTCTCCAGAAGAACAATTATTAATGGAAAATATCTCAAAAATCTATTATATGATTAATACTTCGAGACATTATTTAGAAGAGTTTTATCAAGAAGTAGAGAAAACAACTAAGATTAGAAAAGTAAGAATTCATGGAAATCTATCTCTTGATCATATAGTGGAGTCAGATGAAAAGTATCTAATTAGTTGGAATCAAACTAGAGTAGACTACCCAGTAATGGATTTGGTAAAGTTCTATAAATCAGAATATCAACAGTTAGAATTCTCTTCTCTGTACGATTTCTATCAATCAAAATATCCCTATCAAAAAGAAGAAAAAGACCTGTTTTTTTGCTTCATCAACATTCCAGAACGATTGGAATTTGGAAAAAATCATCTAGAGAATACCATTCGTTGTAATTACTTTGTAGATTACATAAAAAAAACAATTGAGTTCACACTAGAGGAGAATAAAGAAGACAAGAAATCCGACTAATAGAAATTCGAATAATAGAATAATAGCATTCAAACGAGTAGTGATGAAGACAAGTAATAATAACTGGTAAAATACAATAATTAAAGTAACTAAAATACTAGACAAATAGAAGATACTACTTCTTCTTTTTTGTTTGCAGAAAGTACACTTACAAAAGAATGGATGTTTCATTTTCATATTCTTCACCTATAGTATTATATGAATACTTGAAAAATGGGTGAAAGTATTGGACGGGGTATTTCAATTTTGGTATAATAAGTATGGGAAATATCCCTAAGGAGGTATATACATGGAATTAAAAGGATCAAAAACAGAACAAAAGATATTAACTGCATTCGAAGGAGACTCTCAAGCAAGAAATAACTATACATATTTTGCAAGTAAAGCTAGAAAAGATGGTTATGAACAAATCGCTGCAATCTTTGAAGAAACAGCAAATAACGAAAAAGAACATGCAAAAATGTGGTTTAAAGAATTAAATGGTGGAGAAATACCTTCTACTGTTGAAAACTTAAAAGCAGCTGCTGATGGTGAAAACTATGAGTGGACTGATATGTACGAAGAATTTGCAAAAACTGCAGAAGAAGAAGGATTCAAAGCATTAGCTGCAAAATTCAGAATGGTAGGAGCAATTGAAAAACATCATGAAGAAAGATATCGTAAATTATTAAAGAATATTGAAGACGAAGTTGTATTCTCAAATGATGATGAAAAAATTTGGATCTGCCGTAACTGTGGACACGTAGTAATTGGTAAGAAAGCTCCAGGAGTTTGCCCAGTATGTGCACATCCACAAAGCTTCTTTGAAGTAAAAGCAGAAAATTATTAAAAGGAAAGTTTTATACTTTCTTTTTTTTGTGTAATTTCAATCTATTTACAAACAATAGAGAAAAAAGGTAAAATGGATTTAGAAATAGAAGAGAATAGAATCTATGAAAAAGAGGTGGAAAGATGAAAGAAAAAGAAGAACCTTTATATAGATGTGAAGTTGAATTAGATGTCACTGAAGTGAGAAGGATAATAAAATACTTTCCAGAAAAGTTATATTGGGATTTAATAAAAAGAGGCACGTATTTTAATTTGTTCATTTGTATTATTCCAGCTTTAGTCATAAAACAGATACTAATACCATTTCTTCTATTTTGCATAATTCAAGTTATTATAATGGTTTATTATAGAATAAAATTAGGAGATGTAGCCGAAAAAATATTTCTTGATGGAATAGATAATAAGCAAATAGAGACTCATGAAATAATCGAATTCTATGAAGATTATCTTATAAGGAAATATGAAAAATCATCTATTAAGATAGAATATAAAGAAATTGATAAGTCCATAGAAGATGATGATAATTACTATTTAGAATACACGAAAGAGAAAATGATTATATTAATTCAAAAGAATAATTGTGATAGAAAATTAATCCACTTTCTAAAAGAAAAGTTTGATAATATGGAAAATGCAGAAGAAAAATCTTTCTCAAAAAAGAATGAATTATTTAAAGATCCGAAGGTTATAGAAAATTTCATGTTCATTTTATTTATTTTAACAATAGGAAGTTTATGGGGAGCTTCAGAATCTTTAGACTTAATAGATAAATTAATTCCACAATATGGTTTTGATTTTACCAAAAATGCATGGGTATTTTGGTGTTGGCTACCTATCCCTATAATTTCTATAATTCTTGGGTTTAAATATCATAATTCGAAAATACAATGTGGAAAGAATATTATTGCAGGTTTTATAGTTGCATTCATGCTATTTTCTTTTGGATTATTTTCCTTAATGCCAACATTTGAACAAGACTATAGCAACATAGAAAAATATAAAGATATCATAAATGCAAGATTGCCAGAAAATGGAAAACTTGAAGTACAAAATTGGCAAGCCACAATAGGAAATAAAACAGATTATAATATTATTGATGTTTATTATATTAATGAAGATGTAACGGATTTAGACAAAAGTATTGAGGAAAATGAGAATTGGATACCAAGCAAAGAAATAATAGAAGAATTAAAAATACTAATTCCAGAATCGTTGGCACCTGATGATGATGCGTATTATTCTATTTATGATAAAACTATAAACGAATATAATAAATTACCTCAAGAAAATGGAATATATGAAATCTATGCTGTGAAATATGATAAGTCAGATAAAAAACTAGAGATACATCAATATAAATATCATTTAGAGGAAGATTAGAAGGAGAGTTATAGTCGGGCTCTCCTTTTTAGATTTTGTAAAAGAAAAAACAATTCCTATATATTCAAAGAAAATTATGCTATAATCATATTAGAAAAATTGGGGTGAATAGAATGGTAAAGCATGAGTTATTAGTTCCTGCAGGGGATATGGAAAGCCTAAACCAAGCAATTGCGAATGGTGCAGACGCTATCTATGTAGGATGTAAAAATTTTGGAGCTAGAAAATTTGCAAAAAACTTTACAAATGACGAGATCATAACCGCTACAAGATTATGTCATCTTTATGGTGTAAAAATTTATATTACGATGAATACTTTAATTAAGGATAACGAAGTACCAGCATTCCTAGGTCAAATCGAATTCTTATATAAAGCAGGAGTAGACGCGGTATTAATCCAAGACTTTGGTATGATTTGCTTAGTACGTGAAATGTATCCAGGATTAGAAGTTCATGCATCTACTCAAGCAAATACCTCATCCGAAGCAACTGCTGATCTATTCCACCAATTAGGAGTAAAGCGAGTAGTATTCTCAAGAGAAATGTCTTTAGAAGAAATTCAAAGAGTAAAAACTCCGATCGAAAAAGAAGTCTTTATTCATGGGGCATTATGTGTTAGTTATTCAGGATGTTGTTTAATGAGTAGTATGAATGGAGATAGAAGTGGTAATAGAGGAGAATGTGCAGGTTGCTGTAGACTACCATATAATCTAGAAAAAGGAACCAGAATTTTATCCAAAGACAAATACTTATTAAGTACCAAAGAATTAAATACCTCTACAAGATTTCGTGAATTATTAGATAGCGATATTACTAGTTTTAAAGTAGAAGGTAGAATGAAGAGTCCAGAATATGTTGGATTTGTTACTAGATTCTATCGTAATCTAATTGATAGTTATTGCTCTAACGTAAACATTGAACAAACCAATAAACAATTAAAGACGATTTATAATAGAGGCTTTACAGAAGGCTATTTATTTAATACAGACCCAGTTGACTTAATGAACAATGAAACACCAAATCACATCGGATTAGAAATAGGTAGAGTATTAGAAGTAGATCCAAAGAAGATAAAAATTCAATTAAAAGAAGAATTAAATCAGCAAGACGGAATTCGTTTCTTAAGAAGTGGAAAAGGATTTATTTGTAATTATTTATATGCAGAAAATGGTCAATTAACAAACTCTGTTCCAGCAGGAGGAATCTGTTATTTAGAAAATAGAGTTGGATTAACCGAAAACGATATTGTATGTAAGACACAAGATTATAAGTTAATGACTAGTCTAAAACAATTACCAGTAAGACGTATTCCAATTACGATTCAAGTGAAAGCAAAACTAGGACAACCATTAGAAATCACAATGTCTGATGATACGAATACCTTTACGGTTCAAGGTCACGCGGTAGAAGCAAGTCAAAATGCTCCAATGACCAAACAAAGAATTAGAGAACAAGTAGAAAAACTTGGAGAAACACCATTTGTCAGTAGAACAACTATCGTAGACTCTGATCCAGAAGTATTTATTCCAATCAGTGAACTAAATGATTTAAGAAGATCATTAACGGATAAATTAACACAAACAAGAATGAATAAGATTGTTAATTTCCAAAAAGCTCCTGTAAATATTGAAGTACCAAAAACAAAGTTAGAACCAACTTTAACGGCAAGTGTTTATACAAGAGAACAATTAGAAATGTGCAATCGTTTCCGTTTAAAAAGAATCTATGTACAAGATAGTGAATTATACAAAGAATATCGTGGTAATGAAAGAATTTACTACGTACCACCTAGAAGTTCTAGAAACCCTATGAGTGGATATGAACAAAGAGCAATTGTATCCGACTACTTTAATTTTGCAGATAAATATAACTTAGTTGGAGATTACGGATTAAATGTAACGAATGTTTATACCGCATATTATATTTATAAATTAACCCTTCAACCAGTAACCTTATCTGTAGAATTAACAGAAGAAGAAATGATTAATTTTATTAATAACTATGTAAAAACATTTAATGCTTATCCAAACATTGAAGTGCTTGGTTATGGTAAAGTAGAAAATATGGTTATTAAGGGAAATATTCTAAACATATCTACCAAAGTATACGAATATAAATTAAGAGATAGCAAAGATCATTTATTCCCAGTATACTTTGATGGAAATAATACAATCGTATTGAATAGTGAGAACAAATTATTACAAGACGTAGAACTATTCCGTAAATATGCCAGTGTCCGTTTGAACTTCTTCGATGAAGATCAAGATACCATCAAAAATTTATTAACAGAGTATTTAAATAGGGTATAAAACAAGAATAAATTATGATAAAATAATATCTAAGGAGAGATATTTATGAAGAAAACAGAAGAAAAAAATTATTTAAAAAATTATATTATTTTAATAGCAATGGCTATCCTAGTAGCAGGAATTACAATCTATATATGCAAATGCTATAACGTATATCATGAATATCAAAAGCAAACTCCTGTAATACGTGGATATTTATCAGAAATCACAACTCAAGAGTTAGATAACTTTATTCAAGAAAATCCAACTACGACTTTATATTTATGTACATCAAGTGATGAAGTATGTCGTAATTATGAGAAGAAGTTGATTAAAGTAATCAATAAATTAAACTTAAATGATACAATCTATATGAATATTAAGGAAGAAGAAAAAGAGTCTTTCCCAGAAGAATTCAATCAAAAATATCCATTTAAAGTACAATTAACGTCATCTTACCCAACATTCATTTTAATTGAAGAAGGAAAAGTAAGATACATTTTACAAGGAAATGAAAATGAACCATTAACAATTTCAAAGACAAAACAATACTTTGAATTAAATAAGGTAGGGGAGTAATCCCTTTTTTCTTTAGGAGGTAATTATGAATCATATCGTACTATATCAACCAGAAATTCCACAAAATACAGGGAACATCATGCGTACCTGTGTCGCAACCAATACAAAATTACATTTGATTAAACCACTAGGATTTCGCTTAGATGAAGCTCATTTAAAAAGAAGTGGAGTAAATTATATTGATAAATTAAATTATGAATTATATGAATCTTGGGAAGACTTTAAATCAAAAAATCCAGGAAACTACTACTACTTCACAAGATATGGTAGAAAGCCACATACTAGTTTTGACTTCACCAAAGAACATAATGAAGAAATCTACTTGATCTTTGGAAAAGAATCAACCGGTATTCCAAAAGAAATCTTAAAAGATGACTTAGACCATTGTATGCGTATTCCAATGACAGATAATGTAAGAGCCCTAAATGTATCGAATAGTGTTGATATCGCAATCTATGAAGTATTAAGACAACAAGATTATAATGACTTATTAAGAGAAGAACCTCATAAAGGTGCTGATTATCTAGAAAGAGAGGACTAATATGTTAGAGTTAAAAAATATAACAAAAATTTACAAAGTAGCCGATCAAAATCAAAAAGCACTAACTAAAATTAATATTATATTCCGTAAAAACGAATTTGTGTCTATTGTTGGACAAA
>JAFUFG010000096.1 GCA_017470045.1 Bacilli bacterium
AGACGACTTATACAATGCTTTAATGGAAGCAAATATTGAAATCCTAACAGAAGATGGAACAGATGATGCATCAGGAGACGAAATTACAGTTGATACTGATGTAGAAGATTTAACACTATCAAAAGATGTTAAAATTATTGACCCAGTAAGAATGTACTTAAAAGAAATCGGTCGTATTAACTTATTAACTTCTGATGAAGAATTTGAATATGCAAAACGTGCAGAAGAAGGAGACGAAGAAGCAAAAAGAATGCTTGCTGAGTCTAACTTACGTTTGGTTGTATCTATCGCCAAAAGATATGTAGGACGTGGAATGTTATTCTTAGACCTTATCCAAGAAGGAAACATTGGTTTAATGAAAGCAGTAGATAAATTTGACCCATCAAAAGGATACAAATTCTCTACTTATGCCACTTGGTGGATTAGACAAGCAATTACAAGAGCAATTGCTGATCAAGCTAGAACCATCCGTGTACCAGTACATATGGTAGAAACAATCAATAAATTAGCTCGTGTTCAAAGACAATTAACTCAAGAATTAAATCGTGAACCTACGGATGAAGAAATTGCTAAGAAATTAGGAATTACGGTAGAAAAAGTTCGTGAAGTATATAAAATTTCTCAAGACCCAGTATCTCTAGAAACTCCAATTGGAGAAGAAGATGATTCTCATTTAGGAGACTTCATCAAAGATACCATGACAATGGGACCAGAAGAATATGCAACAGTGGAAATGTTAAAAGAAGAATTAAACGGAGTACTTGGAACTCTAACAGAAACAGAAGAAAAAGTATTACGTTTAAGATTTGGTTTAGACGATGGTCAATGTAGAACTCTAGAAGAAGTAGGACAAATCTTTGGAGTAACTCGTGAACGTATTCGTCAAATTGAAGCAAAAGCACTTCGTAAATTAAGACATCCATCTCGTTCTAGAAAATTAAAGGACTTCTTAACAGACTAATGAATAATCGATTAAAAGCATTAGCTACATTAGTAGATGCAAATTCTACTATATTAGATATTGGTTGTGATCATGCTTTTCTAGATATCTATTTAGTAAATAAAGACATTGGAATCAAAGCAATCGCATCTGATATTGCCGAAGGACCTCTAGAACAAGCCAAGAAAAACATCGAGCGAGTAGGTCTAACGGACCAAATCGAAACTAGATTAGGAAATGGATTAGCACCATATACAAGTGATATTGATACGATTATTATCTCTGGTATGGGTGGACGAAATATGATTGGTATTTTTAAAGGTCATATGAAAAAGATTAAAAATGTTAATACTATCATATTAAGTCCTAATAACTATCAAGAGGATATTAAAGTATTCTTATGTAAAAATGGCTTCTATATAGAAGAGGAAGAATTTGTCAAAGACAAACGATTCATCTATCAATTAATTAAATTCAAAAGAGGAAAGAAACGATATACCAAAAGACAATATTTCTTTGGTCCAATCTTTTTAATCAAAAAAGGAGAACTATTCCAAGAGTATTATGAAAGAGAAAGAAAAAGTAGAGAGATTATTCTACAATTTCTACCAAAAAGTTATCGTTTAAAAAGAAGAAAAGTAAAAAAAGAAATCGAACTTATCGAGAAAGAATTACAAAAATAAAAGATCTTACAAAGATCTTTTTTTGTTTATATAATCATTATAAACTTGTATTTTTAAATACTTTTGATATTTTTCAGGATTATTTCGTATCTTTGTTGCGGAAATATCAATCTCTTTTGGAACAAATACATTCTCAATTCCAAAGGCATCCGCAACATACTCTCCGTATTTTTCTCCAGAATAGAATCTGGTAACAGGTATTCCATGAAACATCTTCTTTAAATAATCGGTTTGTATCTGGATACTTTCTGGATCCATTCCATATCTTTTAGGAGGGTTTGTACCTAATAGAATATTCGCATCTGGATAAAGTTCCTTTAACCAGTTCGCTCTTACTTCCAAGGAAATATCGGTAACATCCGTATCATTAATCAGAATATAGAATAAATCATTCTCCTGAATTCCCTTTTGAATTAATTGATCATGTCCTAGATGCAAAGGAGCAAATTTTCCAATCGTAAAACCGATATTCATGATAATCACCAAAAATATTATAACATATTAAGATTTCTTTTTCTTTGTATTAATTCCAATCATTCCACCGAGAGTAGTACTAGAAAGTAGTATTGTATGATAAAGAATAAAATGAATAGAAATGGAATTAGTAGATAGACAAACAATAAAGGAAAACAAAATCAGTAAAACTCCTAGTTTAATTCCATCCAAATAACCATTTTTTATGGCACTACGACCTAGTAGAATACTATAGAAGATTAAAGTAATGACAAAGATTGCCATTTTAAATACTTGGAAGGTATTGGTAGAAATAAAATCAAAATAGTAGAGTATGGTAAGTAGAAAAGTAAGAATCGCAAACGATAATAAAATACTTCCAAAAGAAATCAAATACTTCTTAAATTGTTTCATACATCACCTCTAATAAAGAATATGTTTAAAGTTAAAAATTATACTCATAATAATATTGGTGAGCTTATGAAATATATAACAATATCATGGAGAAGTTTTTTCTTTTATATTTTAATTGGAGTATTATATCGAATGATGGGAAAACGAGAAGTAGCAGAATTATCGATTATGGATTTATTAGTATCATTCTTTATTGCCCAACTAGCATCGATTGCCATTGAAAACTATAATCAATCGATATTAGTATCCATTTTACCAATCACTATTTTAGTAGTATTACAAATGATTAGTAGTAAGTTAGAATTAAAAAGTGGTAAAGCAAGAAAGGTAATTGATGGAGAACTGTCGATTATCATTAATCAAGGAAAAGTAAATTTCAAAGAAATGTTAAAGCAACGATATAATATTGAAGATTTATTAGGACAACTTCGAGAACAAGGAATTAAGTCCATTGAAGAAGTCGACTATGCCATACTAGAAACAGATGGGAAGTTATCCATTTTTAAGAAGCAAGATGATCCATCTAGTACTTTTCCTTTACCAATCATAGTAGATGGAGAAATACAAAATAAAACACTAATTCAATTAAATAAAACCGTAGAGTGGTTAGAAAAAGAATTAAAAATAGAAGATGTAATACCAGAAGAAGTATTCTATGCTTTTTATCAAAATAAGAATTTATTTATTATAAAAAAATCAACAATATCCGACAATTAAAATTGGTAGAGTAGAATTGGTGATGATATGAAAAAAATATTAATTCTATCCGTTCTATGTCTATCCGTATTTAATCTAATAAAAACTCCCGTAAAACAAGAAGAATTTCGTGGAGTTTTTATTAGTTATATCGAAATTCAAAGATATTGTAATGAGAATCAAGAAAAATCCAAAAAGAATATTCAGAAAATGGTAAAGAAAATAAAAGAAAGTAAAATGAATACAATTATTCTACAAGTTCGTAGTAATTGTGATGCTATATATCCATCTGCATATTTTCCATGGAGTAAGAGTCTAACTGGAATAGAAGGTGTAGAATATTTTGATGTACTAGATTATTTTATAAAAGAAAGTGAGAAATATGATTTAAAATTATACGCATGGATTAATCCGTACCGAATTCGAACAACGGATGAAATTGACTCCATTAACAAGAAAAGTCCAGCGTATCCGTATCTAAATACCGAAACTATATATCGAAATAATGGAGTATACTTTAATCCGAGTAAAAAAGAAGTAGAAGATTTAATTGTAAATGGAGTAGAAGAAATCATTCAAAATTATAAAGTCAATGGAATCTTATTTGATGATTATTTTTATCCAGGAGATGATGTCGATAATAAAGACTATGAAGAATATATTAATAATCATCCGTATCAAACCATCCGAAATTACCGATTAGGAGTAATTAATCATCTGATCAAAAGAGTTTATCAAGTATGCCACAAGAATGATGTGTTATTTGGAATAAGTCCAGATGGAAATATTGAAAATAATTATGAAAATCATTATGCAGATGTAAAAAGATGGGTAGAAGAGAAAGAATATATTGATTTTATCATGCCTCAAATCTATTATGGATTTTTAAATGAAACAAAACCATTCTATCAGACCGTAAAAGAATGGGATAATTTAATTAAAAATAAAAAAGTAGAGCTAGTAATTGCTTTAGCCTTATACAAAAGTGGAACGATCGATGAATATGCAAAATCTGGAAAAGAAGAGTGGTTACACAATAATAATATTTTAAAGAAAGAAGTTATTATTTCTAGAAATAGAATTCATTATAAAGGGTTTAGTATCTTTCGATATGATAATTTTTATGAAGAAGAGTTTTACAATGATCAACTAATTGAAGAAGTCAAAAACTTGACAGATATTTTAAACTAATACTTTAATTTTTATTGGAAATTCACTATAATGAAATTAAAGGTAAGGTGATAGAGTGAAAGGAAGAAATAAGAAAGGATTTACATTGGTAGAGCTATTGGCATCATTAGTAATACTTGGGTTATTAACAGCAGTCGCAGCTCCAAATATTATAGGTATTTTATCTTCTACAAAGACAGAAACATATGTAACAGATGCAAATAAATTGAGAACTTTAGCAGAATATAAGATACGTAGTGGAAACAGTATTGAAAGACCAAGCAGA
Organism: Bacilli bacterium; assembly: GCA_017470045.1. Next base: position 4,643 of record JAFUFG010000096.1, read on the forward strand.
GCTGGAGAATGTATCTTTATGACAATGAAATATTTAGGAACAAGCGAGTTCAAAAAGCCTCCATATGGTGGTACTTATCAAGATGATAGATCATTCGTTGTAATTTGTAGAGAAAATGTAACAGTAAGTGGAACAACAACTGAAAAATATGTTTACTATACACAATTAATCGAAAAAATAGAAGATCCTTCCGTAAAATATAGCGGTATTCAACTAAGAAAAAATGACAATATAAAATCGGATAAAGTTAATGGATCTATCTCAAGTCCTGTAAAACCAACATCAGGAACAGCCACATTAACAACAGTAGATGGAAAACCACTAAGTATCATTGTAAAAGGAAGATATACAGGATAGAATTGTAAACTAAAATGTAAATAGACAAATAGTTATTGAAAATGAAAAAAAGAAATGATATATTTAAAATGTAATAAAAATAGAAAGAGAGTGGAAAGATGAAAAATCAAAAAAATTCAAAAAGTAAAAGCAAAAAGAAAAAACA
>JAFUFG010000007.1 GCA_017470045.1 Bacilli bacterium
ATGAGCAAATACTCCTTCTTTTAATAATTCCATCTTCCCAGTTTTATTATCTACTAAGCTTATTCGATTTGTAATAAAATCATTTCGAAATTCAAAACCATAAATAATAGAATTATCCTTATTACTTAACGTAGATATTTCAATAACCTCACGAATATATTGATCAAAATCACTCTGTAAAACTAATTTCTCTTCCATAGAAATCCCCCCTAAAAAGAAATTATTGTGCAGCAGGTGCTGGAGCAACTACTGTTTGTTGAACTGGAGTTTGAACAGCTGGCTGAGCAACTACTTGCTGTGGCGCAGGTTGGGCAGCTACAGGTTGTTGTGCTACTGGAACTGCAACTTGTTGTTGAACCGGTTGTGGAGTTGCAGTTTGTTGTGCAGGTTGCGTGGCTGCAACTTGCGCAGGTGCTGAAGAAGATGCAGTTTCTTGAGCTTGTTCTACTTGTAGAGTTTTGCTCATTTCACTAATAGCATCATACATCTTTTGAGCTTCTTCCGTTCTACCAGTCTTATATAATTGATTTGCTTTTTCTAACATTTCTTGAATGACAGTTGCAGTAGAATCTCTCAATTGTTTTTCCTTGTCATCCTCTTTCTTTTGGAAGTTAATATTAACTCCGCCAGACTTAACAAGAGTTGTTAAAACAGAATTAGAATGTTTATAAATATCTTCACTTAATACTCCTCTAGCAAATAGCAATGCTTCTTGAGTACCAAATGAACTAGCTAACTTATTAAATTGTAAACTATTAACAATAATAGCTTTAATTTGTACATCCTTATTAGAACGTAAAATCTTTTCTAATCGAGGTGTTTCTGAAACAGGTTCATCAGAAGAATCAGCACTTGGAATTAACAAATCACTTCCACCATCATCTTCAGAATCCGAATCATCAGTATCTGTATCTGTAGCAAAAGGTAAGTCTAAATCACCTGCTCCATCCGAATCTCCATCATCAGTACTATCATCCTCTGTACTAGGGATAACCAAATCATTCGATGCAGGTTCCTCGCTAGAAGATTCCTCAATATTAATATCAGGAATCAAAGGGCCAGACTCTTCTTCAACAGGGGATTCTTCTGTAACTTCTTCTTCCATTGGAATTAATGGACCACCTTCAGCCTCAGAATTATCAACTTGTTTCTCGTTTTCATCTTCCACTTTTTCAGGATCGTAACTAGGTATTTCAACCTGTTCATCATTAAGAGCAACTTCTGCCTCTGGCTCTTCCTCTTTTTCAATAGAATCAGGTTCTACAATATATGGTAAATCCGTACCATCATTTTCTTCATTTACAACTTCCATCTCAGGAACTTCAGAAGGAGACTCGCTTGCAATGATAACAGGTTCATCTGTTGCTTCACCAGTAGAATTATTATCTTCAATTGGTTCAAATGCATCATCACTATTCGGACTAATATCGAACTCATTATTAGCATCCATATCAGTATTTTCTCCGAAAACTTCCTGATTAACATCCATAAGTACTGGTTCCTCTGCAGGAGCCTCTTCGACTACATCTTCTGTAGCAGGTTCTTCGACAGGAGCCACTTCTTCCGTAGCCTCACTAACTGCATCTTCCGTTGGTTGAGTTTCTTCAACATTTTCTTGAATTTGTTCTTGATATCTTGGATCCTCAGTATAATGATTTGCAGAATTAATAATATCTTGAACAATCTTCTCATCAATAGAACTTAATTCTGAAATAAAAGTATCCAATACTTTTACAGAATTTGTTAAATTTTCAACTAAACCTAAAGTTTGATCTAAACTTTCATTTTGCTTAGTCCATAAGTCAAGCATCTGTTGACGAACAGTTTCATTTTGTTCCGTACCGATTCGTTGTTCTAGATTCTTAAGCATTGCCTCTTCACGGAAAACAATATCAAAGAAAGTAGCCTTTAAATCACGTACAGCTGCTTCATACTTTTTATCTTCAAAAACATAATAATCATTTTGCATTGAAAAAGGCCCCTTTCCTTATTTTTTTATACTCTTACTGAGAATTAGCGATTCTTCGTAGGAGTTTTTGTACTTCTACCCACTCCGTATCATCAGTAATTTCCGAAAGATTCATAACATTAGCTTCATTATTCATCTTCGAAATATAGATAACTCGGTCATCTTCCACTCCATAGGAATCAGACTTTGTATAAACCATATACTGACGAAGTCCATCATCGCTTAATAAATAAGTTACAAGTTTTACCTTATCAACGCTACCATCAGGCATAACGATTTCTACATCCTTAGCATCACTCATAGTAAAAACTCCCTCTATTCTAACTTTAATTATACAAAAAGATAAATAAAATGTAAATAAATTAAAAGCAAAAAAAAGATGCTAAAAGCACCTAAATTTGAAACATCAATAAATCAGGTTTCACAATTAATAAAATTCCTATAATAAGCATCAATATACCACCTATTAAATGAGAATATTTATTATATTTTGTAGAAATACCAGTAACATTCATAGTAAATACAGCAATCATAAATACTACTAAATCATCTAATAAAAAGAAAATAATATATAAGATCGTATAGAATAATCCCTCTAACCCACTAATGTGATTAATAGCCAAAAGTTGAGTAAAGATAAGTGGTAAGCCAGCAGAACAAGCAAGTTCCACTAAATTAACAGATACAGCAAGAGCCATAACTCCAGCTAAAGCCAAAAGAAAGCTCTTCTCATGAGTAAATTTCTTAATCGAAGAAAAGATTCTTTTACGACGATTTCCATCTACCACATCACATCCACCATCTCGACTCTTAAAGTAGCTACGTAAATTAAGAACTCCACCTATCATCGCAATTATCGCAATAATATTACGAATAATAATGGACGTAGAGATTTTAACAACAATATTAAGCCATGAAAACATAATAAACATATAAACCAATGCGCTAGTAAATAAGAACGTAAATCCTAAAATCAACATTCGTTTCTTATCTTTCATTCCGATTAATACACTAATTAAGAATAATAAAACCCACATAGCACAAGGATTAAAACCATCAATCAAACCAATTAAAACTGCAGCGGATACAATGGATATATTTTTAAGGTAAACAGTTCCAAGAAAAGGAACATCTAAAGAGAATTGCTCACTCAATTCTTTTTCTTGTTCAAGAAATCCAGTATCTAATTTTCCATCAAAGTTACCTTTTTTAATCAATTCAATAACATCACGATAATCATGATTTTGATAATAATCAATAGCTCGATCAATACTTTTCCCCGCTGAATCACTATATCCAATAAAGTAACTATCTCCAATGACAGTTAAAGGAACAGCACTCTTCTCAATTCCGAAATTTTTCAATACTTCATCCATAAAGTTTTGATTCTCGGCATCATACCAAACTTCATATTTTACAATTTTAACATTTTTGTCTTTTTCATATTTTTCTAAGAAAATTTGTTCTTCAGCACAGTGAGGACACCCATCACCATGAAATAAATAAAGAGTTATTTCTTTTTCCTTCGCATGAACCGGAAGAATAAAACTAAAAAAGAACAAGAAGACAAGTAATATTCTAACAATTTTCTTCATCTAGTATCTCCTTTACTACATCAAACATTTCTTTCTCACTTTTTTCCCCAATAATACGTCTTACTTCCTTATCTCCAATAAAGAAAATAAAGACAGGTAAAATATTTCCAGGATCATAAGATAAAGCTTCTTCTTCATCCATATCATAATCAAGATTAATGGTTTCAATATCATATTGTTTTAAGATTTTATTCCAAATCTTATTCATGATTAAACAACCACTGCACCAAACAGCATTGATTTTTACTACTTTCATCTTTATTCACCTCGAATATTTAATTCTTGAATTAGTTTTTTAAATACACTTACAAAAGTATCAATTTCTTCTTTCGTTGTTTTATAAGATAAACTTATACGAATACTATGTCTAGATCGCTCTTTATCACGAGTAACAGCATAAACTGCTTTAGAATATTCCGCAGAAGAGCAAGCAGTTTGAGTAGATAAATAAATATCATATTCCTCTAAAGCATGTTGCATAGTCTCCGGTTTAATATTTTTCAAACTGACATTAACCATATTAGGTAAGCAGAAACAATTACTATTAATATCAATGTCAAAATCTTTGATTTTTTCTAACAAATAATCATGAATTTCTACAACTTTACTCGTCTTTTCAGCAAAATCATCATAAGCAAGACGAAGAGCTTTTGCTAAACTAGCAATTAATGGAGTAGCTGGTGTTCCACTACGAAATACAGTAGTAGACTTTCCACCATGAATTAAAGGTTCAATGATAATAGATTCCTTTTTGATAAGACAACCTACACCCTTCATTCCAAAAAACTTTTGACCAGAGAAACTAGCTAAATCAATATTCGTAAAATCAACCACTTGTTTCCCAATACTTTGAGTTACATCACTATGAAAATAACATTTAGGATGTTTCTTAACAATCTTGGCAATTTCATCAATTGGTTGAGCAACTCCTACTTCACTATTAACAGAAGCAATAGAAACAAGAATCGTATCATCACGAATTAATTCTTCTAAATTTTCTAAATCAACAATTCCGTTTTCATCTAATTTAACAAAATCAACATCAAAACCTAATCCAAGTAAATATTGAATTGGTGCAATAACAGAAGAATGTTCTAATTCTGTTGTAATAATATGTTTACCACGATTTTGATATTTTAAACAAATTCCTTTAATTGCAGTGTTATTTGCTTCGCTAGCGCCACTAGTATAAATAACTTCACTAGGCTTAACTCCTAAAATAGAAGCAATTTGTTTTGTAGAAGCTTCAATTAATTTATTTGCTTCTACCCCTAATTTATGCAAAGAGTTTGGATTTCCAATAAATTCACGACAAACTCTACTATAAGTATCAATAACTTCATCTGCAACTGGTGTTGTTGCACTATAATCTAAGTAAATCATTCTATCAACTCCAAAAAAAGTATAACAAAAAAACAACTATTACAAAAGAGAGTTCACAAATCTTTCATAAAAAAAGTAGACCGAAGTCTACTTATTGGTATTTAAATAATAATCTCTTTCAGAAATTGAATAAGATAAATCTAATAAATTCTCATCATCTTCAAAATCTAATAAAGCATCCTCTACTAGATATACAATTTCTTTCAATGTCTTACAATTCGTATATGGAATTTCATAATGATCTAAAGTTTGTAACTCTCGATTCGTTAGTAATAATCCATTTATATTTACAAATGATCCTGATTGAAAATCAAGACTATTTCCAATTTCTTTTACATATTCATCCATAAAATACCTCCTATTGGCATACATAACCATTATTTTTTAAATGAGTCATTAACTCACCCTCTGTATAGTTATCATTTACTTTTAGTGTTACAACGTCACTACTCTTTGTATTGGAATTAATCTTCATAACGAATGAATCACTATCCTCAAAAGAGATGTTATTAAGAATTATTGTTTCATTCTTACTAACTGAAACATATACAATTACCCGGTCTGTCAATTTGGAGACTTTTACAGAATCCTTTCCAAGATATGCATAAGACTTCTTAATCGAATATTCAATAGATTCCAAATTTGCATCATTTTTCAAATACTTTTCTGGCAGAATAATCGTCTTCGTAAGCTTCATTGCAGAAATCTTATTTCCATCGATAGAAGACTCTAACTTTTCTTCTACTGTAATATTTAGATCATCAGTTGTGCGTTTACTACAAGTAACAGTAGATTGTTTCACATTCGCAATCAAATAAATAATAATCACTATGAAAATGACTGCGATTAAGACTGGAAAAAATTTACCTTTACCATTCGTCATAATTACACCTCTATTTGCCTTTATTATAACAAGAAAATTAAAATCCTGCAACAAAACAAAAGAAGTGCCAAAGCACCTCTTTTTATTTAATCTCAATCTGTTTAATTTCTTTGCTCTCAATTTCTTCTTTTTTAGGAACATTAACTCGAAGAATACCATTTTTAAATTCAGCATCAATATCTTCTTCCTTAATATTATCTCCTACATAGAAACTACGAGAACATTCACCATAAAATCTTTCAGAATGAAGATATTTCTCTTCTTCCTCAGACTTTTCTTCACGTTCTGTCTTAGCAGAAACTTCCAAATAACCATCATTTAATGACAATTGAATATTTTCTTTATCAAATCCAGGTAAATCTACCTCTAAAACATATTTATCTTTTAATTCTTTGATATCTGTCTTCATTAGATTACGTTCCTTTTTGGTAAAGAAATCATCTCCTCTAAAAAAGTCATCAAATCCTCTTGGTACTAACATCATATATATCAACTTCCTTCCTCAATGTGTTATCGAAAATGGTAGCACAAACTATAATCTTAATACCTGTAGTAATACTCTTTTTCTTACTACAATTATGTTATACCACTATTATTAGCACTTGTCAATATCAAGTGCTAATTTATTGTATGTAAAAAAGAAAAAAATATACAAAAAAAAGTAAGATTTACTTATCTTACTTCATTCGTTCTTCAAATAAATGGTATACCTCTTTATAATGAATAAATAGTTTACTAACATAGAATACCAAATCCATTTCATCAGTCTTATCATATTTATTGTGCATCTCTAATTCGAATCTATTTTTATCATAATCTAAAACTTTATCTACTTCATAGACAAAGTAATGATAATTACGATGTATAAATAATCCGTCAACATTTACTTTTTTTATTATTCTACTCTTTAAAATATTTCCAAGAAAAATATAGAAATAAACAGCGTAGAATAATAAAACTCCATAAAAATACATGTGGCCTATTGTACAGACAAAAGCAATAATCAAAAGAAAGAAACCAATTAGATTCCAAATAACATTCGTTTGTTTAGTGATAAGATATAGTTTTTTTTCTTTTGAAACAACCATGTCATAAGAAACAATTCCATCAAATAGAATGGTAACGAGAACAAGTACTATGACACTATAAATAATGTTTACAAAAAGAAGTGGGAAAGAAAGAACTAGTAGACTAAAAGCTAACCAATTCTTAAGATTCATAGAAGTATAATAAACATTACTCATCAAAGCCACTCCATTTCCAATTCTTAATGTAAGGCAAATCTTCTCCTACTTCATGAATGTAATCTTTATGTTGCTTTAACATTTCATGACACCAATCAATCAATGCAGTACCACTCTTACGATATCTTGGAATTTCTTCTAAAGCCGCTTCAACTAAATGGAATCGATCAATCTCATTTTGAACACGAATATCAAACGTTGTAGTAATAGTACCTTCTTCTTTATACCCATGTACGTGTAAATTACGATTCTTACGTTTATACATTAATTGATGAATCAAAGATGGATAACCATGGAAATTAAAAATAATTGGTTTGTCTGTTGTAAAAATAGCATCAAATTCTTCATCGCTCATTCCATGAGGATGTGTATCAGGAGATTGTAATTTCATTAAATCAACAACATTAACAACTCTTATCTTAATCCCTTTTACACTACGTCTTAAAATATCAACTGCACCTAATGTTTCAAGAGTTGGAGTTTCTCCACAACAAGCCATAATAACATCAGGATTTCCTCCATCGTTTGACGCAAAATCCCATACACCTAACCCAGCAGTACAATGTTTCTTCGCTTGTTCATACGTTAACCATTGAGGTCTTGGATGCTTAGAAGCAATAATTACATTGACATAATTTTTCGTTTGAATACAATGGTCAAAGCAAGATAATAAACAGTTCGTATCCGGTGGTAAATACATACGAACAACATCTGCTTTCTTTGTAACCAAATGATTTAAGAAACCAGGATCTTGATGAGTATAACCATTATGATCTTGTTGGAACACATGAGATACTAATAAGAAATTTAAAGATGCGATTGGCTGTCTCCATGGAATTTGATTACATACCTTCAACCATTTTGCATGTTGACTAGCCATAGAATCTACAATACGAATAAATGCTTCGTAACTATGAATAAATCCATGTCTACCAGTTAGTAAATATCCCTCTAACATACCTTCACATAAATGTTCGGATAAGTAAGAATCCATTACCCTACCATTTTCACTCAAAAATTCATCATTCTTTAAAATCTTACTATTCCATGTACGATTTTCCTCCTCAAATACATGTTGAAAACGATTCGATAATGCTTCATCCGGTCCAAATATACGAAAATTCTTATGATCTTTATTTAAAATAAACAAATCACGAATATAATTTCCCAAATTAATCGTATCTTGAGATTCAATCTCGCCAGGCTTTTTAATTTTTAAACAATAATCTTTCCAATGAGGAACAACTAGTTCTTTTAATAAGATCCCACCATTCGCATAATTGCTCATTCCCATACAACGACTAATCGTTGGAGTCATATCACGTAACTCTTTTATTAATCTACCTTTATAATCAAATAATTCTTCCGGACGATAACTGCGTAACCATTTTTCTAATAAATCAAGGCCTTCTCCCGTTTCACGATTAATTACAATTGGTACTTGATGAGCACGGAAACTTCCCTCTATTTTCTTACCATCAAACTCTTTTGGACCAGTCCATCCCTTAGGAGTCGTTAAAACAATAACAGGATAATTTCCATTACCAGTCTTTTTAATTTTTAAAATATTAGTAATAACTTTATCCATAGTCTTAGCCATTTCTTCATTTACATGATCAATATCACTACCAGATACAAAATAAGGTTTCCATCCATAACCAGAGAAGAAATCAGTAATCTCATCTTCACTCATACGACCAAATACAGTAGGATTTGAAATCTTATATCCGTTACGATGAAGAATTGGTAATACGGTTCCGTCTTTCTTCTTATTCAAAAATTTATTAATATGCCAACTAGTTGCTAATGGACCCGTTTCTGCCTCACCATCTCCAACACAACAAGCAACAATCAAATCTGGATTATCAAGTACTGCACCAGCTGCATGAGCAAGGCTATAACCTAATTCTCCACCTTCATGAATTGACCCTGGCGTTTCCGGAGCTACATGAGAAGAGATTCCTCCTGGAAAACTAAATTGCTTACACAATTTCTTTAAACCATCTTCATCTTCCGTTATTTCTGGATAAAATCGAGTATATACACCTTCTAAATAGTTATTTGCAACCATTGCTTGTCCACCATGCCCCGGACCAGATACATATAACATCTTCAAATTATATTTATTAATAACTCGATTACAATGCATGTAGATTAGATTTTGCCCAGGAGTAGTTCCCCAATGTCCAACAACATTACGTTTTACATCATCAATACGTAATGGCCTACGTAGTAAAGGATTATTTAACAAATATAATTGTGCAACAGATAAGTAATTAAGTGCTCGAAAATAAGCATTCATATTTTTTAATTCTTTCTTGTTAAGTGTTGCCATAAGTAATCACCTCTATCTTCTTAAATTATAGAATAAAACGCAAAAAAAAGAAAGATTACTCTTTCTCTTCTAATGTCTTTAACGTTTCCTCACTAAGGATTTCAGAAATATTCTTAATACGATGAGTTCCCTCTAATTGAATATTCTTATTATAGAACTTAAAGTAATAAGCAATAGAATAATTATCTTGATCTGTATCCATACGATCTACGTTACGAACAATAATTAAATACTGAGTATTCTCATCATACACTCCTACTACTTTACTACGCTCTAAATCATTATTACCAGGAAGCAATTCCGTATTATTCTTATGAAGGAATACCTTACCACGATTTCCATTCGAATCCATATAATATAAAATATATTTTTCATTTAATAAGTCATTATTAAAGTTATCATATTTACCATCATTCATAAATACGAAATCAATAGAATCCGTGCTACTATAAAAAACTTTATCTTTTGTAAAAGAATATTTATTGGATAAAGTTTTCTCCATCCAAGTATAATTAAGAGCTTGA
>JAFUFG010000097.1 GCA_017470045.1 Bacilli bacterium
ACAAGAGCAGGATTCAGTGCCAATTTAGATGGTGCTTATAAGACGGTAAGTAAATCCTCTCAAAAAATTAGTCAATTATCATTCTTAGAATTAGTAGAAAAAGGGGCATGCTATCACACAGAAAGTCCAGCATTGTGGTGTAATGAATGTTTAACATCCATTGCTCAAGCAGAATTAGAAACGAAAACAATTAAAACTACTTTTAACTATATTAATTTTAAAGTAAAAGAAACAGAAGAAGAATTTACAATTGCGACAACTCGTCCAGAACTTTTACCAGCAATTGTATGCGTATTTATTAATCCGAGTGATGAAAAGAATAAACACATGATTGGAAAAACAGCGCATATTCCAGTATTGGAAATTGATGTTCCAATTCTATCCGATGAAAAAGTTGCTATGGATAAAGGTACTGGTATTGTTATGTGTTGTACCTTTGGAGATCAAACCGATATCGAGTGGTGGAAAAAGTATAATCTACCATTAAAGAATATCTTTACAGAAGATGGAAAGATTATCGATAGCATTCCAAATTATGGTGGTTTAAAAATTAAAGAAGCTAGAGCAAAGATACTAGAAGATTTAAAAGAAGCTGGATACTTAATCAAACAAGAAGAATTAGAACATGAAGTTCAAACTCATGAAAGATGTGGTCAAGAAGTAGAATATTCCATTATGAAACAATGGTTCATCGATATTATGAATCATAAAGAAGATTTCTTAAAGATTGGTAACGAGATCAATTGGTATCCAGCTTATATGCATAATCGTTATAACGAATGGGTAGAAAACATTATGTGGGATTGGTGTATCTCAAGACAACGTTATTTTGGAGTACCATTCCCAGTTTGGTATTGTAAAGATTGTGGGAAACCAATTTTTGCTAGTAAAGAAGATTTACCAGTAAACCCATTAATCGATCAACCAAAAATAAAAAAATGCGAGTGCGGGTGCACAGAATTTATTCCAGAAAAAGATATTATGGATACATGGCAAACTTCTAGTATTACACCACTTTTAAATATGAGATACAAAGAAGAAAACTCTCTAGAGGATTTATTAAAACCAATGAGTTTAAGATGTAATGCTCATGATATTATCAGAACTTGGGATTTCTATAGTATCGTTAAGAGTTACTATAACTTTGGTATAAAGCCATGGAATAATGTAATGATTTCCGGATTCGTTATGGCCAATAAAGGAGAAAAGATTTCCAAAAGAAAAGAAAACTCTAAGATGGAACCATTCGAATTATTAGAAACTTATGGAGCAGATGTTATTCGTTATTGGGCAGGTACCGGATCATTAGGTACCGATATCATCTTTAATGAAGAGACATTCCAAAGAGGAAAGAAATTAATCAATAAAATCTGGAATGTTTCAAAATTTATTGAAATGCATCTAGAAGATTATAAAGATAGTGATATTGCTCCAACAGAATACATGGATAAATGGATTATTGAAAAATACAAAGAGATGGAATTATCTTATATCAAATATCTAGATGATTATGAAATAGGCTTAGCTCTTAATTCGTTAGAGAAATTCTTCTGGAACTTCTGTGATAATTACATTGAAATAGTAAAACACAGACTATATCGACCAGAAGAATTTGGAAGTGAGTCACGCTATTCTGGACAAAGAACCATCTACATACTTCTTTATAAATTACTACAAGATTTCTCTATATTCTTCCCATTTATTACCGAAGAAATATTCCAAGAGTTATATCATAATGAAAAATCCATTCATAAAACAACAATGGAGATCATTCCATATGACTTTAAAGAAGAAATCAAAGAAAATGAAAGAATTATGGATATCATTAGTTATGTACGTGGAGAAAAAACAAGACATAACGTTTCTTTAAAAACAACTGTTAAAACGTTAGAATTAGAAGCAACCAAAGAACTACAAGAAGCAATTCAATCTTGTATCAAAGACTTTAAA
>JAFUFG010000098.1 GCA_017470045.1 Bacilli bacterium
CTTTGGTACTCATATAGTAAAAATAAGCAGTAGCACATCCTGTAAGTACAGTAGTTAAAGTGATTGGTACTAATTTATGAATCTTATCTCCTAGTCTTTTGAAGATAAAGAATAGAATAGGGAATACTAGATCAAATTGTAATAGAATGGCGATATACCAAAAATGCATAAATGGAGAACTAACGTGTCTTGCGAAATAATCTAGATTCGCACTCAATTGCCAATAGTTATTATATCCACCTAATACGGACAAAGTCTCTGGTTTTAGATTCGACCAATTAATGCTTGGTATAAGTGATATTGTAAAGATACTTAAAAATACCACAATTAATAATGGTACATAGATATGTACAATTCGATCTTTATAATACGTTAAAAAGGAAAACTTTTCTTTTCGAAAAGCAGATATACAAGATAGATATCCACTTAATACAAAGAAGGTACATACTGCTAAGAAACCTCCCTTTAAATATCCCATATGATAGAGAAGTACTGCAATACAAGAGATATTACGAATAATATCCAAACCAAAATAGTACTTCTTTTTACTACTACTATTCATCTATTCTCACCACTTTAATTATAAAAATAGAATACAAAAAAAGCAATCATTTGATTGCTTAATTCGTACCTAAGGTTCGTATTAGAAACTGTGTCCGCCACCGCCACCGGAGCTTCCACCGCCTCCTCCTCCTCCGCCGCCTCCGCCGGAGCTACCTCCAGAACTAGAGTCACTTTGAGGACTATATACACGATGTGTACCAGTTTGAGTACCAATAACAGTCCCAAGTTTAAAATCAATATTACAATTATCAACGATTTCTTTATTCGTTGCTTTCTTAATACCAGATTTTGATAATACATATAAGAAGTTAATTAAGAAGGCCATTGAAATAGCAATTACAATATTACTTGCATTTCTCATTGGTTCTGCAATCTTACGTCCTTCTAATAATGTTTTTACTTGACTAAATGCACCAGATGCACAAGAGTAATAATCACCATTAGAAGCATAACGATAAATATTATCGGTAATAGAGTATGCTTTTGCATCTCCAATCTTATTTCGAATATCTCCATCCATGAATAGATAGATTTCTCTAGTATCCATATCAATTAAAAATAGGACACCACTTACATAGTTCCCAAAGAAAGAATGATAATACTCTCTTGCATAATAAGCAGCACTACTATTTGGATTGCTATTAATAGTTTTAAATAATACATTTCCATATTCGGATAATACAGTCATTTCACTCTTTAACATTTTCTCTTGATCATCGGTAAGTAAATCTGCATCATCTTCTAAAATAACATGATATTTGCCATCATCATATCTAGTAAAATCTAGTGTTGTTTCAACTGACTCTTCTTCCAAAGAAGACTCACTATTATAATCATCTTCTGCATAAACATTAAGAGTTATTCCAAATACAAATAGAGTAATTAGGAATAGATTAAATAATTTCTTACTCACTTTCATCACCTCCACGTTTTTCTAATTGAGGTAATTTACGACATACCATTAAGTTATGAAGTTTTACTAGATCATAGAATGCCCAAATAATGAATAAGAAGGAAACAATACTTGCTTCATAATAGTAGATATCTCCAACTGGTTGAATAAAGATTGGAACAAATGCAACGATCATTGCGAATAGTTGTCTCCAAATATGTTTAAATCCACTTTCTTTATCTTTCTTCTTACCTTTCTTAGTAGAGGCAACTCCTTTATCTCCTTCCAACTCATTTCTAGCATTAATCTTGCTTGTTTGAGTTAGACAAATTATCATACTAACAATAGCCATAATAATAGAGAAGATATTTACCCACATTGGTAAAATAATTGGAATTAAGTTTAATCCTAAGAAAATAGGTACTGCTAAAACCATAGAACCAACAACATATTTCATAAAGTCAATTGGTAAGTCAGCAGAAACTTTTCCAGTTTGTCCATTAACAACAGCATAGTGAATATGTTCCCCAGACTTATCACGAACAGATAAGAAATATACTGGGAACATTCCAACTTTACTATCACTAACACTCATATTAACAATAGGTCTACTACAACCATATCTAGCAAAAGCACGATCTTTTCTCATAAATCTAGTAGAATCTTGAATCGCAATTGCTTCTGCATCAGTATTATAATTACTAGGTTCTACATCTTTACTATCTGCATAAAATCCATGCATATAATTAAAATCAAATGGAATAGCTTCTTTATAGTTAAAAGGAATAGATAAGCTATATTCATCATAGAACTTTGATAATAAATCAAAACTTACACCATCGTAATCCGCATCTACTGGAGCAGTAATCTTATAATCTTTATAAATAATATAATCTCCAGAACGATGACTTTGAACACTACCTTTATTAACAGTATCTCCATGGAAAGATAATTTATAAATACCATATGGCATATAAATACCACGGAATTTCTTAACTGTCATATCTTCCTTCATATAGTTTGGAACAAACAAAGAACTTTTTACTTTCTTACGATAGTTTTCTTCACATTGTTGTTTTGTAACTTTAAAAGGAATAATGTAATCTGGATTATTCTGTTTCATCATCTTTTCTTCAATCATAGATTGAGAACCACAATAACTACAGAATGTAATAGCCGTTTCATCAAAAGTCATTAATGTTGCACCACATTGGGTACAAGAATAAGCTTTTCCTTCAAATGTTTCAACTTCTTTTGCAGCCTTCTTTTCAACCTTCAATTCTTTTGGGTCAAAGTCAGATCCGCAATAGGGGCAGTGAACATGTTGGTCTTCCGCCTTAAATTCAATATCTGCTCCACAATTAGGACATTTACTCATATTATCACCACCTTCATTATAACAAAGTTTATGTCTGAAAAAAACAAAAAGGATAAAAATTGAAATTTTTTTTCTTATATGATATAATGTGCAACTAAGAGGTGAGATGTATGACAATAGATACAATCAAAACACCAGAAGACATTCTAGAATATATGAATGAAAATATAAAATATGGATGGTTAGATATTAACAATGAAGAACACATTGGTAATATGAAAGGATTCCGTAGAGTATATCGTACTTCTTCTATGGACGAAATATTAGAACATAAAATGGGAACTTGTATAGAACAAGTATTCTTAATGCATCATTTATTAGATAAAATTAATGTACCAAACAAAATGTTTTGTACTAGAATCTATGAAGGAGAAGACTTCAACGATTTAGATGCTGATGAACATATGCATTGTTTCGTATTATTCTATATAGATAACAAAGTATATCAACTAGAACATCCAAACTGGGAAAGAATTGGAATCTATGAATTCGATTCAGAAGAATCCGCAATTCAAGGAATAAACGATTATTATATTAATATGGCTGGTGGACATGCTAGACCAGTAACAGAATTCTTCGATGTAGAACCAAATCTATCATTTAAAGAATTTAATGGATATATTAATAGTTTAGATGAACAAAAAAGAATAGGAAAATAATTTTTCTATTCTTTTTTTTATAGTACAATAATAATAGGAGGCAGCTATGAAAACAGTACAAAGATGGATCATTATCTTTTTTATGTTAATATGTCTATGTGGAATGGGTTATTCCATTTATCATATTGTCATTTGGAAAAATCATGTAGAGAATAATCAAAAGATAAAAAAAGAAATAGAAGATACTATTATTATTAAGATAGAGGAAGAAGAAAAAATAGATTTTAAAAAACTAAAAGAAATTAATCCAGATGTAGTGGGTTATTTAAAAATAAAGAATACGGATATTGATTATGTTGTAGTAAAAGGAACAAATAATAGTTATTATCTAAAACATAATTTAAAAAAAGAATATAATATTGCAGGCTGGATCTTTGCAGATTATAAAAACATGATAGACGGAAATGATAAAAATCTAGTAATCTATGGTCATGATACAAAAGATGGTTCTATGTTTGGTACTCTTCATAATTTATTAAAAAAAGAAGTACAAGAAAAAAATGAAAATGAGATTGTTTTCATCACAGAAAATGAAACAACTACTTATCAAATCTTTTCTACTTATATAATTGAACCAGAAGATTATTACATTAAAACAGATATTAAGGATGAAGAATATAATGATTTCTTAACCACAATTAAAAATCGATCAAACTATGACTATAAAATAAATGTTGGAACAGAAGATAATGTTTTAACGTTATCTACATGTACCGATAATGGAAAGAAAAGAGTAGTAGTACATGCTAGAAAGGAAAAAACAGAATGAAAAAGATAACTTA
Source organism: Bacilli bacterium (assembly GCA_017470045.1). The sequence continues at coordinate 4,276 of JAFUFG010000098.1, forward strand.
TGTAACAGGTAATTGGGCAAAAATTAAAAGTGCCAGACAATACTTAGAGCCATTAGGTTATGAAGTAGAACAAATTAAAATGGATGTACCTGAAATCCAAGAAGATTCAATCGAAGAAGTAGCAAAGTTCTCTGCAAAATGGGCTAGTAATGAATTAAAACAAGATGTACTAAAAAATGATTCTGGTCTATGTGTAGAAGCTCTTAATAATTTCCCTGGTCCATATACTCATTATGCCCAAGATACCATAGGAGAAGATGGATTATTAAAATTATTAGAAGGTCAAGAAAATAGAAAAGCTCAATTTGTAGAAGTATTAGCTTATTGTGAATATGGAAAAGAACCAGTTATTTTTAAATCAATTACGAATGGTAGTATTTCGTACCATAAATCCGGAACACATGGTTGGAGTTGGGATTTCGTATTTATTCCTGAAGGGAATGATAAGACACTAGGAAACTACGAAGACGAAGAAAGATTTCGCCTATGGAATATGGATGCATATCAAGAATTAGTAGATTACTTAGAAAAAAAATAGAGGAGGTATTATGAATAATCAAGAAGAAAAAAATAAAATGCCATTATTCTTAACGATATTCCGTATAGGATTAAATGTAATTAGTTGTATTGTATTATTACTATTTTTTATCTATGTATTCTATACTGGATATGTATATAATTTCTTAATCGATTATACCGGAAATTTAACAGATGAAATTGTAATATTATCAACAATACCATATTACTTAATATTGATAAATTTTGCACTTATTATTATTTATACATTCTTAAAGATGGTAATCGCCCGCAAACTAAATTTTTCCATTCCACAAATAGGAATTGTAATACTTCTAGTCTCAATCAGTATCTTTACTGCGCCATTTGATTATCTTTATACAGAAGTAGGAAATGGAGAATATCCAGAATCTATTCGATATGATAAATTATTTGTATGCAATAGGGTTTATTCTAATGAAGGAGATTACCAAGGCGGTATAGGAGAAATAAAGTATATTTATTTACCAATCTCAAAAAAGATTATTTACTTTGAAAACGGATCATCAAAAATAGTGAAAGTAAAAGAATTAAAAAATAATAGAATTGAAATTGATGATGTGAAATATACCATAGAAAATGGATACTTCTGTGAATCTTAGGAAATAAGATAGAAAAATAATATTACCTATGATAAACTAAAAGAAAGTAGAGGAGTGTTATATATGTATTGTAAGAAATGTGGAAAATTACTTGATCAAGAAGAAAATTTTTGTACTTATTGCGGTACTCCTAGAAGTACAGTAATACAACAACCAATAAATAATACACAACCTATGAATAATAAAGTTCAAAGAAAACCAGAGAAAGAATTTACTCAAGAAGATAAGAATAATGCGAATTTGTTATGTTATATCTCATTACTATTAACATTTGGTAGTGATGGTATTCTATGGTTCGCAAATAATATTGCTTCTTCTTTTGGAGATAATATTTCTGGTATTATACCATTATTAAATTTAGTAGGTTTCGTATTAGCAATTGTTGCTAGAGTAAAATATCCACAAAGTAAGTTTGCAAAAATCTTATTATGGACATATGTAATATTATTTGTGTTAGGTATTATTGCAATTGTATTATTTATAGCTGCATGTATGTATGCATGCTCCACAATGGATACATCAGGGTGTAGCTAATGATATTTTCTAGAATAAACTTTCCAATCTATGGAATCATTATAATCTTATCGGTATTAATTGGTATGTTATATGTATATTTCTCATTAAAAAAAGAAAACTATACCGATAAAAACATAAGATTATATTTCTTTTTATATATAACATTCTCATTTGTATTAGGAAAACTATTTACCCAAATAACAAACCCTAATACAAAAAACTTTTTTGAAGCAGGATTATCTGCCTATGGAGGATTAGTAGGAGTATTATTAGCAGCCTATACATTTGAAAAAATATTACCTACTGATAATAAGATTATTAAGTATTCTATTATTTCATTACCATTAATCTATGGATTAACTAAAATAGCCTGTTTTATTGTAGGTTGTTGTTATGGAATTCCATATAATGGAATCTTCTCTGTAACTTATACAGACGGTTTAAATAAACCATTATTTCCAATTCAAATAGTAGAAACCATAGTGTTCTTGGTAATATTCTATATTTGTAATAAACAACGAAATAACAAAAATATAATTTATATTACGATAGTATTAGTGTCCATTTTTAAATTTTTACTAGATTTTTTACGATACGATCATGTAACAAAAATAATCACAGTAAATCAAATATTTAGTATAATGTTATTGATTGGAACAATAATAGTGTTTCTGATAAATAAGAATGTAGTACGAGGTGAGAAAAAATGAAAGAAAAAAAGAAAATGAAAACATGGTTAAAAGTATTATTAATTGTAATAGGAGCATTATTTATAAGCTTCGTAGCATTAGTAGGTTTTATGTTATATCATGACTTTTCTATTGAAGCAAAATTAAATCGAGAAGTAGAAGAAATCGAAGATATAATGAATGCTACAGAATTTGATGAAGAAAAATTTAAAGAAAAATTGGATCATTCTGTATCAAGTGGAGATTATCATAAAGTTGAAAGAGCTTATAAAAACTATCTAAGAGATTATTATCTATTATTAGATAAGATTGAAAAATTCTATGATTCTATTGATGTAAATAATATTTTAAGTATTGAAAATATTGAAAAAGATGGAAAGGATTTTATTCAAACTAGAATAAAATTAGAATCCTATAAAAAAGAATGTGAATCTTTAAAAGAGAAGTTTGATTCTTTTTCCGATGAAAAAGTTGTTATGTCTTATTTGAATTCAGATTTAGATGAATATTATGTAGATTATTTTAAAAAGATTATTGGTGATGTAAGCCAAACAGCAAAAGAAAAAGAATTATCAAGATATTTATCAGTTAGTAGTGAACAAATTAAAGGAATTAAAGATATCTTTGATTTCTTATCTAGTCATAAAGCAAATTGGGATACAGATGGACAATCTATTCTATTTGATAATGAACAACTCCTAAATGAATATCAAGCTTTATTTGATAAAATAACAAGTATTACATTTGATGAGGAAGAAAGTAATACAAGTTCAGAAGCGTAGTTAAAAGCAACCATTCAGTTGCTTTTTTCTTTGTCCATAATACTAAAAAAACTCATATAATATATGGGTGATAATTATTAAGAAATATAAAGTATGTGTATATGCAATCTGTAAAAATGAAGAGCAGTTTATTCCTCGTTGGGTAGAATCTATGAAAGAAGCAGATGAAATCTATGTATTAGATACTGGTTCAACGGATAACTCAGTAAAATTATTAAAATCATTAAATGTAAAAGTAAAAAAGAAAAAGTTTAAAGAATGGAGATTTGATGATGCAAGAAATGAATCTTTAAAAATGGTACCAAAAGATTGTGATATCTGTGTATGTACCGATCTAGATGAAGTATTTGAAAAAGGGTGGAGAAAGAAATTAGAAGATATTTGGAAAGAGAATACAACAAGACTAGCTTATAACTATAACTGGAAATTGGATGAACAAAATCATCCAGAAGTAAATTTTTATATTGAGAAGATTCATACAAGAAAAGATTATACTTGGACTCATCCAGTTCATGAAGTGTTGACATACATTGGAAAAGGCAAAGAACAAATAATAACAACAGATGAAATTACATTAAATCATTATCCAGACTCGAATAAATCTAGAAGCAGCTATCTTCCATTATTAGAACTTTCAGTAAAAGAAAATCCAGAAGATGATCGTAATATGCATTATCTAGGAAGAGAATATATGTATTATGGGAAATGGAATGAATCGATTGATACTTTGATAAAACATTTATCTATGAAGAATGCTGTTTGGAAAGATGAAAGATGTGCCTCTATGCGATTTATCGCAAGATGCTATAAAAACTTAAATCGAATAGAAGAAGCAAGAATGTGGTTAGATAAAGCAATTCAAGAAGCTCCATACTTACGAGATCCATATATGGAACGAGCACTATTAGAATATCAGATTGAAAATTGGAAAGATGTAGAGAAATATTGTTTATTAGCTCTAAAGATAAAAAATCATCAGAAAACTTATATAAATGAAATTTTTAGTTGGGACAATACTGTCTATGATCTTTTATCCATTTGTAGTTATTACTTAGGAAAATATAAAGATTCATATCAATACGTAAAGAAAGCTTTCGATATGGATCCAACAAATGAAAGAATAAAAAATAATCTAGCTTTAATAAAAGAAAAAAATTAATATTCCTATTCTGTGCATTTGCAATATCTACAAAATAGTAACTTTCATAGAATAATATGAAAACAAGAAAAGGGGGATAAAATGAATCAATCAGATTTTACATGTGGTAATAATGAAGATATGAGACAAAACAATTGTGACGATAGAAAAAGAAAACATCATCATGATTGTGATCCAAAAGTCATCTATAAATTCATAATAGGTGCTACAGGTCCAACTGGTCCAACCGGTCCAGCAGGAGGTCCTACAGGCCCAACCGGAGCTACCGGAGCAACAGGACCCACAGGACCTACGGGACCAACAGGACCCACAGGACCTACTGGCGAAACTGGACCAATAGGACCAACGGGTATTACTGGACCAACTGGAGAGACCGGACCAACAGGACCTACAGGTCCAACCGGAGCTACTGGACCAACAGGTGCCACAGGAGCAACAGGAGCAACCGGTCCAACTGGAACAAGTTGTTCTTCTGGAGAATTACTAGTAAATGGAAGTATGGAAGAAGTAACAGACAATCAACCAGATAGTTGGGTATTTACAAATCCAACAGGAGTACAATCAACAGATAATCAAGGTAGTGTACATACTGGAACATTTGCTGTATTATTAGCAGATGAATCAGGAATTGCACAAACAGTACCAATTGAAACAATAGGATGTTTCTATCGATTATCATTCTTTGCACAAGGAGAAGGTAGTCAAGTTGGATTTACTGCAAGTGTTACATTCAATACAACAACTGGTGATGTTCCAGGTGGTTCTATTACGGTAAGACAACAAGATTTAACAAACTCTAATAGATCATGGACATATTTCCAAGTAATTACAACAGAAGCTCCAGAAAATACAACTGCTATAACAGTTCAATTCTTAGCAGATACAGAAGGCGAACAGAACTTAATTTTAGATGATATCTCATTAACGACCAATTAAAAATAGGTTCCATTTGGAACCTATTTTATTTTATCCACAAGTAAATGATTTACATATTCTTCAATTGTTTCATATTGTTCTAACGTATAACAATTGAAATTTGGTTCTTTATCAAATCCAGGACCAAAATGAGCACGTCCATTTTCTTCACGATTTGATTTGATTAAAACAGCTTGTTTAATTGTAGGGTTTTCTATAAACTCTTTGATATAATCATCATCCAAAATAGGATGTAAGTTACCAGAATCGAAATCAATATTTGGTAATGTTCTATCATCCATTTTTTCTTTCTTTTGAATTTCTTCCCATAGTTTTTGATCTACATAATAAGAAGTAAGATGTATTCCTTCATAATCTTTGTATTCATCTTTTAATGTTTCACGGAATTCTTTTGTAAATACTAATCTCCACCAAAAGAAGTTTGGAATTGTTCCATCCCATTCCCGACAAGAAGAAAACATTTCACGATGAGCATAATAATATTGATGTATTTCGTCATCTAATTGTGTTTCTGCAGCTTCAAATTTTTCCATAATTCCTCCTGTTAATTTTTATATTTACGAGCAATCTCTCTTTTTTCAGCTTCTTTTTGATTATATTCTCCAATAGATTCAATTGACCCAACAATAGTCATACCAATTGTTTTCGCTAAAATCGGTCCAACGATGATTGCAACAATTATACCAATAACAAGCATAATTGCATTTGATAATAAGAATGTAAGAATAGGTAATAATAGAAGAATAAATACGCTATTTAATAGAAGCGTAATAACATTCTCTTTTTCTATTTTCAATGTAGAAACTAAACTTAGAATATAAAAGACTACACCACCAATAGCATAAGAAGTAATAATCATCATAGCTTGATTTGTATAAGCTTTATGAAATAACAATAGATTCGCTAGTGAATCACTGATAGAAATAATACCACTATCTGCTAATTTTAAAATCAGAAAGATTATTCCAAATATTAATCCTAATCCACAGAAAATTGTGGATAAAAATTTTCTAACCTTAGATCCCTGCTTGTGGAAAAAATCAATTAAGCATAAAAATAAACTAATAATAAAATATCCAATAAGAATACTTGTGGAAATATTATTAAAATAAAGTTTCGCAGCAAAATCATTCATATTATTAAAATCAATTGGTTGTGTAAAATAAGAAATGACGATTAATACAATTGAGTAAAGAAATACAAGAATAGGTATAATGGATAGAAAAAATTTAATCCAATTCTTTTTTTCTTCTTTAATAGATTGAAATAACATAGATATATTTCTACTTAAAATCATAAAAGTCACCTCACAATATTATTATATCACGATAGATTTTAATTAGTGATATAATAAAAGTAGGTGATAGAATGATAGACATAATTATTCCAGTTTATAACACACCTTATGCAGATCTTGAAAGATGTTTAAAGAGTATTGAAAATCAAACATATAAAGATTACAAAGTTTATATTATTGATGATGGTAGTAAAGACTCTGTAAAAAAACAATTAGATTCTTATGTTTCAGGTAAAAAAAATTACTTTGTCAAGCATATAGCGAATGCTGGTGTAAGTAATGCTAGAAATCTAGGCATTGAAAGTTCGAATAGTAAGTATCTAACTTTTGTAGATGCGGATGATACAATAGAACCAAATTTCTTATCCGAAGCAATTAACTTAATAGAAGATAATAACCTAGATCTAATTATTGGTGGATATCACGAAATAAAAGATAATGAAATTGTAAGAACTAGAGTATGTTTACCAGGACTTCATATTTATAATAATTTAAATCTAAAATTATTCTTTGAAAAATTACTTAGTTCC
>JAFUFG010000099.1 GCA_017470045.1 Bacilli bacterium
GTTGACCATGGTAAAACAACTCTATTAGACTATATTAGAAACTCTAGTGTAGTAAGTGGAGAAGCTGGTGGAATTACTCAAGCTATTGGTGCTTACTCTGTAAATGTAAATGGTAAGAAGATTACATTCATTGATACTCCAGGACATGCTGCATTCACAGAAATGAGAGCAAGAGGAGCATCAATTACAGATATAGTTATCATCATTGTAGCAGCTGATGATGGTGTAATGCCTCAAACAAAAGAAGCAATTGACCATGCAAAAGCTGCAGGAGTACCAATCTTAGTTGCTATTAATAAGATTGATAAACCAGAAGCAAATATAGAAAGAATCATGACTGGATTAGTAGAAAATGGTTTAACTCCAGAAGAATGGGGTGGAGATATTGTAACAACAAAGATCTCTGCAAAAACTGGACAAGGTGTTCCAGAATTATTAGAAAATATTCTATTAATCGCAGAAATGCAAGAATATAAAGCAAATCCAAATCGTTATGCAACAGGAGCTGTAATTGAATCTAAGAAAGATGATAAGACAGGTTCTACTGCTACATTATTAATCCAAAATGGTACATTACGTATTGGAGACCCAATCGTAGTTGGAAACTATTATGGTAAAGTAAGAACGTTAAAGAACGATTTAGGACAAAATATTGTAGAAGCGTCTCCTGCAACTCCAGTAGAAGTAACTGGTTTATCAGAAGTTCCAAGTGCTGGTGATAAATTCATGGCATTTGAATCTGAAAAACAAGCAAAACAAATTGCAGAAGAAAGAGCTTTAAGAAGTAAAGAACAAGATACAAACTTTAGTGGAATGACTCTAGAAGATCTATTTGGTAGAATTCAAGAAGGAGTAAAAGAAATTAAAGTAGTTCTAAAAGCAGACGTAAATGGTTCTCTAGAAGCTGTTAAAAATGCTTTAGAAAAAATCGATGTAGAAGGTGTTAAAGTAACTGTTATTCGTGGAGCAGTAGGAGCAATCACAGAAAGTGATGTTGTTCTAGCATCAGCATCAAATGCTATCATCATTGGATTCAATGTACGTGGTAGTGGAAAAACAATGGATACTGCAAAACAATATGGTATTACCATTAAAACATATGACATTATCTACAAAGCAGTAGAAGAAATGGAAGCTGCTATGAAAGGTATGTTAGAGCCAGAATATGAAGAAAAAGTAACAGGAACTCTAGAAATTAGACAAATCTTTAAATTCTCTAAAGTAGGTTTAATTGCTGGATGTCACGTAACTTCAGGAACAATTAAAAATGGTTCTAAAGCAAGAATTATTCGTGATGATGTAGTAGTTTATAATGGATCAATTAAAACTCTACAACATGAAAAAGACCAAGTAAAAGAAGTTAAAAACAATATGGATTGTGGTTTAACTCTAGAAAATTGTCAAGATTATAAAGAAAATGATGTTATCGAAGTATACGAATTAGTAGAGATTAAGAGATAATATGGCTAATTTAAAAATTGAAAGATTAAATCATGCTTTTCAAGAACAACTATCTATGGTTCTTCTTAGAGAAGTAAAAGATGAAGATTTAAAATTAGTAACAATTACTGGAGTAGATACAACATCAGATTTATCATTTGCTAAAGTATATTACACAGTACTAGAAGAAAATAAAAAGGAATTAGTAGAAGAAAAATTAAAAAAAGCTGCTCCTTTTTTAAGAACAGAACTAGCATCTCGTGTAGATGTAAGACACACTCCAGAATTAAAATTCGTATTTGATACATCAATAGAATATGGAAATCATATTGAAAGTATAATCCAAAAATTAAAAGAGAATGAGTA
>JAFUFG010000100.1 GCA_017470045.1 Bacilli bacterium
AGTAGAGTTAAGAGAAAATTTTGTAAATCCAAAAGTGATTGAATATGAGTTTATTGATTACTTAATAAAAGAACCGAGAGAAATTGATTATATTGAATATATCTTTGATAAGATGCCAGAAATCATGAAATCAAAAGATCAAGATGGGGTAAGTTTATATCAAAATATCATAAAGAAATATGTTCAAAGTATTAAAGAAGAGGAAGAAGAAAAACTTCTATACTATAAAAGATTAATACAAATAATGCTTTCGAATAATCAATATAAAATCAATAATCATGAGAAAAAACTTGCTCTACAATACATTCAAACAGAAGTAGGAAAAATTGGTTCTCAAAAGAAATATAAAAAGACGATTGAAAAATTAAAAGAATTAAGAGAATTTATCACTAGTTATAATCAAACACAAATTACGCTCGATTCGATTGCTTCAAAATATGGAATTCAACTAGATTTCCCAAGTTCTGTACAAGAAGAAGTAAATAAATTAAAACCAATCCATTCAAAGGATTATCCAGATCGAAAAATAATTGAAGATTATGTATTAACGATTGATGGAGAAAATGCTAGTGAAATTGATGATGCCTTGAGTTGCAAGAAATTAGAAAATGGAAATTACCTCTTAGGAGTACATATCGCATCTATCTTGGGATATTTTCCATATGACTCTGAAGTAGTTCAAAATGCTTTAGAAAGAGGACATTCTATCTACTTTAGAAAGTTTATAAAAGATAACAACTTATCTCCAATCTTTCCATTAGAGTTCTCTGCAGGATTTGGTTCTCTAGAAGAAGGAAAAGAAAAACTTACTAGATCTTATTTATTTGAGATTGATCCGAAGGGAGATATTGTACACGAAGAATTTATAAAAAGTATTATAAAGAGTAATAAAAAAGCAACTTATGATGAGATTAATGATATTTTAGAGGAAGATAATACAGAAGCAACAGAATTAACACAAACGGTTACATTACTACATGAGGTTGCAGGATTATTAAAACAACGATATCAAGCAAATGAATTATATGAATTAATGAAAGAAAATAAAAAGGATTCTTCAGACTTGGTATTAAAGAGAGTGGCATCAGAAGAGATAGTCTATGAATGTATGCAGTTGACAGGAAATAGAGTAGCGGATTATTTCGCAAGTCATGGATATCCATGTTTATACCGCGTACATAATATAGATGAAAAACTAAATAATAAGATTAAATCCATGATTGATAATTTAGTAAAAGTTTATGGAAAAGAAGAAACAAAAAAATTATATAGTTTAATGGATGGAATTTATCCGAAAAGCGAGTATGATAGTAGTGGTTCTCATATGGGATTAGGATTAGACCATTATTGTCACTGTACCTCTGGTCTTAGAAGAAGCGCGGATATCGTAGTAGAGCATGCCTTAGAAGATTGTTATGATAAAGATCCTACTCCAGAAGAATTAATAAAATTAGAAAAAGAAATTGAAATGAAAAAGAATTTAATCAATCAAAAAGATGATTCTATTGATTGGTTTGTAGAAGAAGTCCATAAATCTTATAAGAAAATAAAAAAGTAAGCACTATTTCAAAAATAGTGCTTTTATTTGACAGAAAAAAGCATTTCCGATATAATATACAACTGTTTTCAGGAGTGGTGACATGAAGAGAAAAAAATATATATGGAAATGCAAAATGGTACTTTATGCATCTGCTTTCATGTTAGCTGTTTCCACAGGATTAATGATAGGGAATGGATTAGGAAGTAGAGTAGATATGGAAACCACTTCATTTGATATTCGAACGATGTCTTTAACAAGCGCAGCTACCAAAAGTGGTAAGACAGAAAAACAAAAGAAATTAATTGAAGTAAAAACAAATAAGGTATCGGAGAATAAAACAGGGGAAATAAAAAATGTTTCATTAAAACAAAAAACGTGGTATCTTCCAACAGAACAAGGTAGGATAACAACTTATCCTAACTATGGTCATGTGGCATATGATATTACGAGTTCTAGAGGCCAAGGAGAAGTAATTTATCCAATTGCTAGTGGACAAATTTCTGCTATC
>JAFUFG010000008.1 GCA_017470045.1 Bacilli bacterium
AGTTCAATTGCTAATGCTTTTTTATTCTTGTTTTTTATGAGTATTAGTATGTTCATACTAGTATCTCCATTGGGATCTTTACTGGAAATAATACCTGATTTATTTTTTAATCGATCTAGAATTCTTTTTCTAGATGCTTTTTGCTTTTCTATCATTTCTTCTAGTTTTTCTAATTGTGCATATAAAACTGCACCTACTAGATTATTCATTCTTTCATTTTCTCCGAAAAGTGCATCTTTGGAGTCCCAACTTGGGAAACGATTTCTCGTTGCTCCCATATCTGTGTAATTTCTCATTCTGGTATAGAACTTTTCCTTGTTAGTAACAATGCAGCCTCCTTCTCCAGTGCTTATTTGTTTATATTGTTGAAAACTAAAGACACCTATATCTCCTATTGTTCCTGCATATTTTGTTTTGTATTTTGCACCAAATGCTTGACAGGCATCTTCTATTAATACAATTTTGTTTTTCTTAGCTAATTCTTTTACTTTCTTTAAGTCAAATGCTCTTCCTTGGAAATGAACTGCAATAATAGCTTTACATCCTTTTTGAATTTCATTTTCTAAATCATTTAGATTTAAGCCTGTATCAAGACTTACTTCAATTGGTACTGGAATTGCTCCTAGTGCAATAGGTGCTAAAGCTGTTGCTAAAAAGGTGTAAGAACTAATCAGTACTCGATCATTTTTCCCTACTCCAGCTCCTACTAGTGCTGTTTTTAACGCACTTGTTCCATTTGTTGTTGCTAGTGCATATTTTGTGTTTATTTTTTCTTTTATGAAGTCTTCACTCATTGAAACATATGGGTATGATGTTTTAGAGTAGCGAAAAATTCTTCGTTGTTTTATTACATTCGTAAGATACTCTTGCTCTTTTTCATCATATAAAAGACTTCCATATTCATTTGGATTTATTATTTTATTGTTCATAGTTTCTCCTAATAATTCATTATTTCTTTTTCCATAATTTCTGGATAATCATTAATAAATGTATTCAATGGCTCACATCCTGTACATTCTTGACTATGATTTTTTAACCATTTTCGAAGTCTTTCGCAAACCACTTCTCTATCTCCTTTTAAGTCTACTGGTATCTTGTCTAGACGATGTGCAATACAATTACAAGGTACCAATCTATCTGTATCTGGAATATAAAAACGTACATAATCTACTACATGGCAACAAGATTTATTTTTTAAGCGTAGATTATTATTAAATGTATCATCGATTTCTTCTTCTGTCTTTCCTGCAAAAAATCTAGAATATCCTAAAAATTCTAAATTATTATTTTTATTTTTATTCAAAAAACTTAAAAAAACCTGATAATCATTTTTACTGTCTTCTAGCCATGTGCTTTCTTTACTTTTAATTGGTATAATTGACCATTGATTTACTCCTAGTTTATTTAATAAAGAGTAAATATTCGGTAAATCTTTAATATTTCTACCACTTACTACTGTATTCACTCTTATTTTTATCTGGGGATTATTTTCCCTCAATAATTTTATTCCTTCTATGGCATTTTTAAAGCATCCTTTAAAGTTTCTTAAATTATCATGTATTTGTGGACAAGAACCATCAATACTAATAATATATTGAGTTAGGCCACTTTCTATTAGTTGCCTAGCCATTTTTTTTAATAAAAATCCATTTGTAATTATGGAAGTTTGAAAATGATAATTATTTGCTTTTTTTATAAATTCTAAAATATTTTGATGGATTAATGGTTCTCCACCTGTAAATCGAATTGTTTTTATTTTTTCTTTTTTTGCATATTCTAATAACTCTTCGTATTGCTCCATACTAATATTATAAGAGTCTTTTCTTCCTGCATAATGACACATAAAACAATGCGAATTACAATTTTCTGATACTCTAATGTAGAGAATAGTTGGTTTTTTCATAATAATTTCTCATCTTTCTTTGGAATTTTTTTATTTTTTTTAAAGGTTGATTTGTTTTTATTAAGAACATGGTCCTCTTATTACTTTTTCCTATTGTTTGAATTTTATTTTTTTTAACTATTGGTAAGTCACATAACTTTTTTTTAAATTCTAATTGATATTTCAAGTCTGCAGAGTCTAATATTCTTTGCATTTGTTCTTTTAGTTTATCCTCTACTTCTATCACATAGCGATGGTATGATGGTAAAACATTGTTTGGAATAACTACATGAATATCAGAGAATTCCTGTAATACCTTATCTAGCTTTTTAGCAAACTTCCGTTGTTTTTTTACTTTTCTAGTTGCTATTTTGATTAATTTTTTTTCATTGATTGGAAGGGG
>JAFUFG010000009.1 GCA_017470045.1 Bacilli bacterium
ACCTGAGGATATTGATGACTTAGAAGCTCATAAGATTGCTCGTGAAATTAAAGAGAAGATTGAAGCTACTATGAAATATCCTGGTACAATTAAGATTACTGTAATTCGTGAAACAAGAGCTCAAGAAGAAGCAAAATAATTTGCTTCTTTTTTCTTTTTTTGTACGGAAGTCAAAACTTTCTTCGAATAATATAATAGGAGGTAGTTATGTTTTGTAATTTATTATATTGGAATATAGGAAGAAAGTTTTATCAGATACGAAATACTTGTTCTAATCCAATTGATTATTTATCGAAGTATTGTTCTTATTCTTTTGGAAGTGATTTTTTTCATCGTGAAAATATTCGATATATGAAAAGGTTTTATTCTTATTTTCCGATTTATTGTAAGAGTTTTGAAAAGATATCATGGAATCATTTTAAAGTGATTCTAAACATAGATTCTTCTAAGAAACGTAATTTTTATTTGTACTTATACTTATTCTTAAGATGTAGTACGGATGAATTGGAACAATTGATTCGAATGAAATCTTATGAAAGAATATAAAAAAGAGATCGTTATACGATCTCTTCTTCTTTTTCTTTATTTTCTCTTTTTATATCTAAAATAACAGGTAAGATAATTGGTTTTCTACCAGTTAAATTATAGATAAATGGATAAAGTGCTTCTGTTACTTCATTCTTTAAAATTGCGAATGTCGCTTTTGGATCTTGTAGTGTTGTTTTAATTACTGTTTCAGCCTTGTTTTCTATCTTATGAATTAGTTCTTCATTTTCATTTACTAAGATAAATCCTCTTGTTGTGATATTTGGCTTAATTAGTAATTCACGTTTCTTCATATCTACGTTAATAATAACAACTAAGATACCATCACTGGACATGATCTTACGATCTTTAATAATAGCACTTCCAATTTCTCCAATTCGATTTCCATCTACATAGATATCGTTTCCAGGAACGAAATCTCCTAATGTTAATACATGGTCTTTTAGAATTAGGGTATATCCATTTTTTACAATAAATGTATTTTCTTTTGGTATACCACAGTTAATTCCAATATTTGCTTGTTTCTTTAACATTCTGTAATCTCCATGGAATGGAACTAAGTATTTTGGTTTGATTAAACGAATCATTAATTTGATTTCTTCTTCGTTTGCGTGACCTGAAGTATGTAAGTCTTGTAATACATTATTGGTATAAACTTTTACCCCTTTTAAATATAATTTATTAATGGTCTTAGAAATACTTAAGGCATTTCCTGGGATTGCAGAAGATGAGAATATTACAACATCGTCTGGTCTCAACTTAATTTGTTTATGAGTACCATTGGCAATTCTTGATAAAGCAGCTAATGGTTCTCCTTGAGATCCAGTACATAATATTACAACTTCGCTTGGTTTTAAATTATTTGCTTCTTCTGGTGTTACTAATAGTTCTTTATGATCAATATAACCTCCATTGATAGAGATATTAATATTATTTTCCATACTTCTACCAAAGATGCAAATCTTACGGTTGTATTTATAACACTTTTCAAAAATATGTTTTACACGATAGATGTTAGAAGCGAATGTTGCGATAATAATACGACTTGTTCTACATTTATCGAATAATTCTCCTAATGTTTCATCTACGACAGATTCACTAGGGGAGAATCCTTCGTTTAAGGCATTGGTAGAGTCACTTAATAAGACATCTACACCTCTTTCTCCGATACAAGCCATTTTGTATAAATCAGCCATTGGACCGATTGGTGTTAAATCGAATTTATAGTCTCCTGTAGTAACGATTGTACCATCAGGTGTTGTTAAAGCAATTCCGTGACAATCTGGAATTGAGTGAGTTGTTCTAAAAAATTCAACTTCGATTTGCTTGAATTTTAGTTTAGTGTCTTCGGTAAAGACATACAAGTTGTCATATCTTATATTCCTGTCTTGAAGCTTTACTGCTATTAATTCTTTTGCGTGATTAGGCGCATAAATAGCAGGAATATTAATACTCTGAAGTAAGAATGGGATAGCCCCAATGTGATCTTCATGTCCATGAGTTATTAATAAAGCTTTAATTTTATCTTCGTTTTCCTTTAAATAAGTGAAATCTGGTAATACGTAATCTACACCCATTAGTTCACTTTCAGGGAAACTTACACCGGCATCAATAATAACAATTGCGTCGTCATGCACTATACAGTACATGTTTTTTCCGACTTCTCCTAAACCACCTAAAACAACTATTTTTGTTTCATTGGTTTTCATAAAAACTCCTTCCTTTAATTTTTTTACAAAGAACTAACGAATAGATTATACACTATTTTTTTGAATTTGTCTATTCTCACAAAAAAACGATATCAAGATTGATATCGTTTTATTTAACTAAGTACTTGTATTAAGTTTTTGAAAACATAATTGTTTCCTGACTTTTCAAAAGTTGCTTTGTATTTTGGAACTTCATCAATATGTTTTTCAAGAATATCTTTTTCAATTTGATCTTCTTTTATTTCTTTTTGGTAATAGGTTTCTCCAGCATAATAATAAACTATTTCATGGTCTGTTCCTACTGTATCTGCAGATTTTGAGTCATAGGCTACTGTTATTTCTAGTGTGTCATCTTTTTGATTTGCTTCCATTATTTTATATAGTTCGATATGTGGACCTGTTGTTCCACCACATCCTCCACAACTTGTTGAATTATAGAAGTTTCCTTCTGAATTATAATCGTAGAATATATAAGCTAAATAATCTGCAAAAACAAATGCTCCTTTTGGTGCATCTTCATCATACATTTTTTTGTATATTTCATTTAATTCAGAATACTTTAAGATTTTAGAAGTTGTCCCTTTTTCACATACTCCAGCTCCAGTTTTGTAACGATCGTATTCTAATATTGCTTTTCCTTCGTATAATTCTTCACAAGTTTTTTCTGGAAGATTCTTTTTATCGACATTTACAAATGCATTTGCTAGTTTATAGTCTTTTGTGTATCCATTCTTATATGGATATACTCCAATTGATGTATGCATTTTACTATTTACAGATAATCCCATTGTAGTAAGTATTTCTTCAGCATCTGTTAATGAGTAAGCTTTACTGTCTTCCTTTGAATTTTCTCCGTTTTTTGATTTTGTAACTTCATCGGTGTTTGTTGTACTAGTAAAAATTACATCTTTCTTTAGAAATAATAATCCACCTAAAATAACGATTATAATTACTAATAGAATAATGATAATAGTACTAGCATTTTTTTTGCTTTCCATTCTTTCACTCTCCTTTATTCTTCATTTTAACATACTTAGTCTTATTTTTCATCTTCTTTTCTTGATATTTGGCAAAGTAGTTCTTTTATGTTATACTTGGACTTTATGAGGAGGGTGTATGAGTTTAGAAATATTTATTATTCGTATTTTTGTATGTTTTATATTATGTATTGTGATTGGGTTAGAAAGGCAATATCGTCATGGTCCAGTAGGATTAAGGACGAATGTATTAGTAGGACTTGGATCGTTTTTATTTAATTATGCAACTTATTCTTTTGTAGAACATGATCAGAGTCGTATTGCGGCATCGATTGTTTCTGGAATTGGATTTTTAGGAGCAGGTATGATTATTAAAGATGGAAAGAGTATTAAGGGACTAAATACAGCAGCAACTTTATGGTGTGTTGCGGCAATTGGATTACTTACTTCTGTTGGAATGATTTGGGAGTCTATTATTGGAACTTCTTTTGTCTTACTTTCGAATATTATTTTACGTTTTATTTCGTTTTTTATTATGGATCGTGTGAAAAAGAGTATTCAAGAAAAGTGTATTGTTCGTATTACTTGTCAAAGAGATGTGGAAATTGTTGTGCGTAGCTCTTTTTCAAAATACATTGAAAAGAATGAATTAAAACTAGGTTCTTTGGAAAAGAAAATTGGTCCAAAGAATAGTATTCGATTAACTGCTATCATAGAAACAAGCCGAGTAGAAATGATTTCTAAGTTAGTACAAAATCTTAGTGCGGAACCAGGGGTTGTCAATATTTCTTGGAAGCATTATAAAAAGTATAAGAGTGAACAAGAAGATTATACAGAAGATTAAGTTGTTATGTTATAATAAATAGCGAGGTGAACTTATGGGTTTATTTAATAAAATTAAGAATATGTTCTCTAAGGAGAAAGAAGAAGAAAAAAAGATCATTGAAACTCCTGTAGAGAATGAAGTAGAAGAAGAATCTATTCCAGAAGATACTGTATAAGAAAATAAAGAAGAAAAAACTTCTACGAAACAAGAAGAAGAGAAGAAAAGTGTTAAAGTTTATGAAAAGGGTTTAACAAAATCTAGACAAGGATTTGTATCTAGACTTGCTGGACTTACTAGTAAATATAATAAAGTAACAGAAGAATATTTTGATGAATTAGAAGAAATTCTTATTATGGCAGATATTGGTGTTACGACTGTTATGAATTTTATGGATCGTATTCGTGATAGTGTACGTAAAGAAGGAATTCATGATC
>JAFUFG010000010.1 GCA_017470045.1 Bacilli bacterium
AGATATAGGAGGTGTCATTATGAGCCGTATTGGAAATCGTATTATTAGAATTCCAGATGGAGTTACAGTTGAAAACGTTGATAACGTTGTAACAGTTAAAGGTCCTAAAGGAACATTAACTCAACCAATGTTAAAAGACATTTCAATGAAGGTTGAAAATAATGAAATTACATTAGAACGTGCTAATGAAAATGCAAAAGCAATGCACGGAACAATGAACTCTATTGTAAACAACATGATTATTGGTGTTACAAAGGGTTATGAAAAAGGTTTAGAAATCGTTGGTGTTGGATATCGTTTCAATGTTCAAGGATCTAAATTAACAATCAGTGCTGGTTATTCACATCCAGTAGTATTAGAAGTACCAGCAGGATTAACAGTTGAATCAGTAAGTAATACAGAAATCACTATCAAAGGTATTGATAAAGTATTATTAGGAGAATTCGCTGCAAACGTTAGAAAAGTAAGACAACCTGAACCATATAAGGGTAAGGGAATTCGTTACAAAGACGAACATATTCGTCGTAAAGAAGGAAAGAAAGCTGCTTAATAGGTAGGAAGGAGAAAAGATTATGATAAAGAAAGAATCTCGCAATAGTATGCGTGTAGTACGTCATGAAAGAATTCGTTCAAACATTTCTGGAACAAGTACTACTCCAAGATTATGTGTATTTAGATCAAATAAAGAAATTTATGCACAAATTATTGATGATGAAACAAGAACTACTCTTGTATCTGCTTCCTCATTAGACAAAGATTTAAAACTTGAAAACGGAAGTAATGTAGAAGCAGCAAAAGCAGTTGGAAAAGCAATTGCTGAAAAAGC
Source organism: Bacilli bacterium (assembly GCA_017470045.1). The sequence goes on from JAFUFG010000010.1 coordinate 827, forward strand.
TAAGAAAGCAAAAATTACAAAAGTAGTATTCGATAGAGGTGGATACCTTTATCACGGACGTGTAGAAGCTTTAGCTGATGCTGCACGTGAAAATGGATTAGAATTCTAATAGGAGGGTATTATGGCAGAAAGAAAATTTAAAGAAAACAATGACAAACTATTAGAAGAATTAGTAATTGATGTTAAAAGCGTTGTTAAAGTTAACAAAGGTGGACGTCAAAGAAGATATTCTGCTATAGTAGTTGTTGGTGACCGTAAAGGTAAAGTTGGATTAGGTATCGGAAAAGCAAATGAAGTACCTGATGCAATTAAGAAAGCAATTCAAGATGCTAACAAAAATATGATCACTATACCTCTAATCGATGGAAGAACAGTTGCACATGAAGCAATCGGACATGCAGGAGCTGCAAGAGTTATTATTAAACCTGCTGCTGCTGGTACTGGAGTTATTGCTGGTGGATCAGTTCGTGCTGTATTAGAATTAGCAGGTGTTCGTGATGTTGTCTCTAAATCACTAGGAGCAAGAACAAAATTAAATATGGCTACAGCTGCAATGAACGCATTAAAGTCAATTAAGACTGCTGAACAAGTTGCAGAATTACGTGGTAAAACAGTAGAGGAGATATTAGGATAATGAAATTAAATGAATTACAAAGAAATATCGGTGCTACTCATGCTAAAAAACGTGTAGGACGCGGATCAGGTAGTGGTCTTGGTAAAACATGTGGTCGCGGACAAAAAGGACAAAAAGCACGTAGTGGGGCAAGCATTAACCCAGTATTTGAAGGTGGACAATTACCTTTATACAGAAGAATTCCAAAAAGAGGATTCTCAAATCATATGTTTAAAACAACTTACGCTGTAATTAACTTAGACGAATTAAACGTTTTCGATGATAATACAGTAGTTACTCCAGCATTATTAAAAGATGCAGGAATCGTTAAAAAAGAATTAGATGGAATCAAGGTTTTAGGAAATGGTAAACTTGAAAAGAAATTAACAATTCAAGCTAACAAATTCTCAAAATCTGCTTTAGAAAAGATTAAAGAGGCAGGAAGTAAAGCTGAGGTGATCTAATATGTTTAAGACATTGAAGCAATTATTTACTCCAACAAATAAAGATTTACGTCATCGTATCTACTTTACGCTAGGAGCATTAATAATCTTCATATTAGGTATATCTATCAGGGTTCCAGGAACACAAGATTTAACAAGTAGTCTAGGATTTCTAGAATTACTTAATACCATGGGTGGTGGAGCTTTAAAGAACTTCTCAATATTCGCTCTTGGTATCATGCCTTATATCACGGCTTCGATCGTGATGCAATTATTACAAATGAATATTGTTCCAGCACTTACTGAATTAAGTAAGCAAGGAGCTACTGGTAGACAAAAGATTAATCAATATACTAGATATGCCGGTATTGCATTCGCATTCGTAGAAGGTTATGCATTTGCATTCTCATTCTTAGGAGAAAGTGCAACACCTCTAAAATATCTATATATTGCAACAGTTCTAACAGCAGGAACATCATTCCTATTATGGTTAGGTGACCAAATCACTCAAAAAGGTTTAGGAAACGGTTCAAGCTTAATCATCATGGCAGGTATTGTTGTTACATTACCACAAATGTTCATTGATGCTTTTACTGGACTAATCGATTTCAGTGGAACAACTCAATTAATCACTTTAGGAATTATTAAGTTCTTAATATTTGTAATAATCTATTTTGCAATTGTAATCGGAATGATCTTCGTTCAAGAATCAGAAAGAAGAATCCCAATTCAATATGCAAACAAATCATCTAGCGCATATGGTGGTGCAGCACAAAGTTTTATGCCGATAAAACTTAACTCTGCAGGAGTTATTCCTGTAATCTTTGCATCAAGCCTTATTTCAGTGCCTGGATTGATTGCACAAATCGTAAAGAATGATACATTCACATTGATTGTACAAAAATACTTAACAATGACAACTCCAGTTGGATTTGTACTATATATGTTATTTATTTTCTTCTTTGCATATTTCTATACATTCATCCAATTAAAACCAGATGAATTTGCAAAGAACTTACAAGAAAATGGCGGATATATCCCAGGAATTCGTCCTGGAGATGATACAGAAAAATATGTATCAAAAGTATTATCAAGATTAACTGTATTAGGTGCAGTATTCTTAATAATAATTGCTGGTTTACCAATCATTTTCTCAAAATTAACAAGTTTACCAACATCAGTTTCAATTGGTGGAACAGGATTATTAATCGTTGTTGGTGTTGCTCTTGAAGTTTATAAACAACTTGAAGGTAGCATTTTAACAAGAAGTTATAAAAGAGGATATAGTAGAAGGTAAGAATAAATGAAAAATATAATGTTCATAGCACCACCTGCTGCTGGAAAAGGTACTCAAGCCGAATTGGTAGTGGAAAAATATCATATTCCTCACATTTCAACTGGAGATATCCTAAGAGAGATTTCCAAAGAAGATAGTGAACTAGGACAATATGTATTTGAAACATTAGCTGCAGGTAAGCTAGTAAAAGATGAAATTACATATCAATTAATTGAAGAGCGTTTAGCTCGTGATGATTGCAAGAATGGTTATATTATTGATGGCTTCCCTAGAAACATTGAACAAGCATTAGAATATGACAAGATTCTTAAGAAATTAGGTTATGATATTGGTAATGTAATCTTACTAAACATTGACGAAAAAACACTTGAAAAAAGAATAACAGGAAGAAGAGTTTGTGAGAACTGCAAGTCAATATTTAATATTAATGACAAAGCAAGTGCTCCAAAAGAAGAATCTGTATGTGATAATTGTGGTGGAAAACTTTATCAAAGAAATGATGACAACTTAGAATCATTCCAAACAAGATATAAAATGTATAAAGAAAAAACAGAACCAATTATTGAACATTACAGAGAAAAACATGTAATAAGCGAAGTAAACGGTGATGATACCGTTGAAAATGTATTCCAAAAGGTAGATGCGATAATCAATCAATAAATCTACGAAACAAGAAGTATCTTGAACCATAATAAAAAGAAGGTCAACAAGAGAAACAACTAGAATCCTTCTTTTGGGGATACGTTGGTTTCCCTACAGCTCTATTATTCAGTGAAAGATCACTGTAGGTGGAAAAATTTAATACACTGAAATCTTTGATTAAATTAAAAAATTGAAGTATAAGGAGAAGAATGAATGGCTAAAGAGGATACAATCGAAATAGAAGGTAAAGTTCTTGAAATCATTCCCGGTGGAAAATTTAAAGTTCAACTAGAGAATGGACACATTGTGGAAGCTCACGTTTCTGGTAAAATACGTATGAACTATATCCGTATTTTAGCAGGAGATACCGTAATGATAGAACTTTCGCCTTATGATCTAACACGTGGGCGTATAACTTATAGAAAATAATTTCTATAACAGACCTATCAAAGAAAATAGGAGGGATAATAAATGAAAGTTAAAGCATCAGTTAAGCCAATGTGCGAAAAATGCAAAGTAGTAAAACGTAAAGGAAAAGTAAGAATTATTTGTGAAAATCCAAAACACAAACAAGTTCAAGGATAGTTTATAGGAGGTGTGTTTAATGGCACGTATTAAAGGTGTAGACATTCCAAATGACAAGCATATTTGTATTTCACTTACTTATATCTATGGTATTGGAAGAAGTCTAGCAAAATCAATTCTTAAAAATGTAAATATTGATCCAGAAACTAAGACAGGAGATTTATCTCAAGATGACTTAGTTAAGATCCGTGACGAAATCAACAAACACTTAACAGAAGGTGATTTACGTCGTGAAGTTAATATGAATATTAAGACTAAAATGGAAATTAATTCATACCAAGGAAGTCGTCATAAAAAAGGATTACCTGTAAGAGGACAAAGAACTAATCGTAATGCTCGTACTCGTAAGGGTAAAGGAAAAACAGTAGCAAATAAGAAGAAAGTTTAGTTAATTTAATTAGTTAAAGAAGGAGGTAAGACTTATGGCTTATAAAACTAGAAAGAAAAAAGTTAAGAAGAATGTACCAGAAGGTATGGCACATGTTCATTCAACATTTAATAATACAATTACTACAATTACAGACAATGAAGGAAATGTAGTAAGTTGGGCATCATCTGGAGCAATCGGATTCAAAGGTAGTAAGAAATCTACTCCATTTGCTGCAGGTATGGCTGCAGAGGCTGCTGGAAAAGCTGCATATGATATGGGAATGAGAAAAGTAGAAGTTCGTGTTAAAGGTTTAGGACCAGGACGTGAAACTGCTATTCGTTCATTACAAACTGCAGGACTAGAAGTTACAGCAATCTCAGATGTTACACCAATTCCACATAATGGATGCCGTCCACCAAAACGTCCACGTGGATAATAAGATTTAAATTTAGGATAAAATGGAAATAAATAAAGGGAGGTTGTTCCATGTTACAATTTGAAAAACCAATTTACAAAATCACAGATTCTATAGAAAGTAATTTCTACGGAAGATTCGAATTAGAACCATTAGAAAGAGGTTTCGGTACTACTATCGGAAATGCATTAAGAAGAGTTATGTTATCATCTCTTCCAGGAAGTGCTATTAGTAGTATTAAAATCGATGGAGTACTTCATGAATTCCAAACAATTGATGGAGTATATGAAGATGTAACTACGATTATTTTAAATTTAAAAGGTGTAGTATTTAAAAATCATTCAAACGAAACAAAAACAGTTCGTATCAACACTACAAAAGAAGGAGAAATCACAGCTGGAGATATCGAATGCGATCCTGATATTGAAGTAATCAATAAAGATAAAGTTATTTGTACTTTATCAAAAGGTGCATCACTAAATATGGAAATGACTGTTACAAATGGTCGTGGATATGTTAGAAGTGAAGATAACAAAAAATTATATGACATCAAGAAAAAAGGTGTTATTGCTGTTGACTCTATTTATTCTCCTATCGAAAGAGTTTCATATGAAGTTGGAAATGCTCGTGTAGGACAAGATGAAAGCTATGATAAGTTAATCTTAGATGTTTGGACTAACGGATCAATTAAACCTGAAGAAGCAATCGCTTTAGCTTCTCGTATCTTAATTGAACATTTCAACATTTTAACAGATTTATCTTCAATCGCTGATGTTAGTGGAATGATGATTGAAAAAACAGAAGATCTTAAAGTAAAAGCTTTAGAAACTTCTATCGAAGACTTAGATTTCTCTGTAAGAGCATATAACTGCTTAAAGAGAGCTGGTATTCACACTTTACAAGATCTTGTTAATAACAGTGAATCAGATATGATGAAAATTCGTAATTTAGGTAAAAAATCTCTAAAAGAAGTTTTAGACAAAATTAGAGATATGGGTCTAGTATTACGTGACGAAGACTAAGATAAGGAGGAAATGACAAATGGCATATAGAAAATTAGGTAGAGATAATAAACATAGAAGAAGTATGCTAGCTACTATGACAAAACAAGTAGTTATGAACGAAAGTATTACTACTACTGAAACTAGAGCTAAAGAAGTTCGTAAATCAGTTGAAAAAATGATTACTTACGGAAAAAAAGGTGATTTAGTTTCTCGTCGTAAAGCATTAGCATTCTTACATAACGATACTGAAGTTGTTACTAAAATCTTTGATGACTTAGCAAAACGTTATGAAAATAGAAATGGTGGATATACTCAAATTTTAAATTAACTGAAAGACGTGGAGATGACGCTTTAATGGTAGTTTTAAAATTAGTAGAAGAAGCTAAATAAATTTAAAAACAAGTGAGGACAGTCAAGTGACTGTCTTTTTTGTAGTAAAAATTTTTTGAATTTGATATAATGGTTATAGTAGAGGTGATTTTATGAAGGCACTTATAACCGGAGCATCTTCTGGAATTGGTTTAGATATGGCGAAATATTTAGCTACCAAAAAATGTGAACTAATTTTAGTAGCTCGTAGTAAAGAAAAATTAGAGAGTATTCAAGAATCATTACCAACAAAGACAACAATTGTTGTCGCAGATCTATCAAATGAACAAAAAGTAAAGGAATTATTCGTTTTAGCAAAACGAGAAGAAATTGATATATTAATTAATAATGCTGGATTTGGAGTGTTTGGAGACTTCACAGAGACGGATTTAAATAAAGAACTAGAAATGATTGATACAAACATTAAAGCTGTCCATATCTTAACGAAATTAGTTTTAAGAGATATGGAAAAAAGAAATACTGGTTATATTCTAAATGTAGCAAGCTCTGCTGCATTCCAACCAGGGCCACTTATGGCGACATATTATGCAACAAAGTCATACGTTTATCAATTAACAGAAGCACTATATTATGAACAAAAGAAAAAGAAGAGTAATGTTCATTTATCTGTCCTATGTCCAGGACCAGTAGATACAAACTTCAATAATGTAGCTGGTGTTCATTTCCAAATGAAACCACTAGATAGTAGTTATGTTGCAAGATATGCAATAGACCAGATGTTTAAGAAGAAAATGCTTATCATTCCTGGATTTACAATGAAATGTGCGAAGTTTTTTGGAAGATTCGTATCCGATAAAACAATGCTTAAAATGACTTATAATGTGCAAAAACGAAAAACCAAATAAGATTTGGTTTTTTTAAACGATTATTATATAATATAGATTGTATTGGAGGTGGGGTTCGTGAATAATACAATTGAGTTTTTAGATTGGAATTTTGAATCGTTATTCAAGAACTTTTCCCTTGCGATAAAAAGTGAGACGTTGACCTCCATTGCAGGACCAAATAATTGTGGAAAAACCTTGATGCTAAGAACGATTTGTGGACAAAAAAGAATGCAGGATGAGATTATGATACAAGGAAAAAAACAATCCACATATAAAATTACGGATTATTCTAGAATTGTTAAAGGAGTGTTTCCATTAGAATACACACCTTTAACAGATACCGTAGAGGAAGAATTAAACTATCACATTGATCAGTTATTCTTAAGAAAAGAAGAAAAAACAAAGAGATTACGTAATATCTATAAAAATCTAACGTTAAATAAGCTTAAAAAGTCCAATATAAAGGATTTAACAGAGGAAGAATTGATTCGACTACAACTTGCATTAGCAATAGCAGGAATGCCGAAAATTATTGTAATAGATGATATTAGTACATATCTTTCAAAAGAGGATATGCAAAAAGTTATTACATACTTAAAAGAAGTGGCAGAAGAGTATAAGATTACAATATTAATAGTATCTTCTAGATTAGAAGACATTATTAATACAGATGAATTAATAATCGTTGAAGATAGTAAAGTTATATTGCAAGGAGTTCCAATTGAAGTCTTACAAAAAGATAATATCCTAAACAAAGTAGGATTAAGAGTCCCATTTATGATTGACTTATCCGTAAAGTTAAAAGATTATAATCTAATTGAAAATGTCGAATTAGATATGAATAGGATGGTTGATATATTATGGAAATAGTATTTATTGACCACAAAATAGAAGAAAACGAATTTAACTTTCGCGTAAGACATAATCATATAACAGGAATCCACAATGATTGTGGAAAAACAATTTGGAACTTAGTCAGTTTAAAGAAAATAGGAAAAGGTCATATTAGTATCAACGGGGATAAAATTACCAAAGATGATATCTTTATGACACAAAAAAGAATTACCATAATTGAAAATAACATCCATTTCCCAGCTTATCTAAAAACAGTAGAAGACTTACTAAATGAAAGATTTATTACATACAACTTAAATGTAAAAGATCCTCAAAAGAAAATGGAAGATTCCCTAAAAATTGTAGGATTAACAGAAAATTATTTGGAAAGAGATTTAGTAACATTATCATCTTCAGAAAAGAAATTAATCCTGATTGCAAGAGGATTACTTTCCAATCCAGATACCATTCTGATAGAAGAACCATTTCAATATTTAGATTTAAAACAAGAAAAAAGATTATCAATGCTCTTAACAAAATTGAAAGAGCAATTTAATAAGACAATTGTGATAAAAAGTGAAGACGTAGATTGTTTATACAATCATACAGATAATATGGTAATTCTAAAGAATAATGAAGTATTGGTAGAAGGGGATACGAAAGAAGTATTCCACAGAGTCGATTATCTAAAAAGAAATGGAATTCATATTCCAGACGCAGTAAGATTTACTTATCTAGCAAATAAAGACAAAGATGCTAAAATTGAATATCATAGTGATATTCGTGATATTATAAAAGATATTTACAAACATGTATAAGGGGTGATAGAGTGAGATATTTAATCAAGTTTTCTTATGATGGATCAGCATATTCCGGTTTTCAAGCACAAAAAGGATTAACAACAATTGAAGAAGAAATGGATATAGCTTTAACGAAAATCAATAATGGGAAAAGGACTTGTATTACTGCAACTGGTAGAACCGATAAAGGAGTACACGCTCTAGCTCAATATGGACATGTGGATATCGATGTAGAAATCAATGAACATCAATTAAAAAGAGCGATGAACAGTAACTTACCAGAAGATATCCATGTCATTGCGGTAAAAGAAGTAGACGACGATTTTCATGCAAGATATGATTCAAAAGGAAAAATTTATAAGTACATTATGAATTTAGGAGAATACAATCCTATCGAAAGAAATTATGTATTCCAATATAATTATGATTTGAATGTAGAAGCAATGGAAAAAGCAATTCATTATTTCGAAGGAGAACATGATTTTCGTGCTTTTGTAACAGAAAATAAAGAAAAGACAAACTGTGTAAGAACAATTTCTTATACGAGTATTGAAGAAGATGGAGATAAATTAATTATTGAATTTGATGGAAATGGATTCTTAAGATATCAAGTTCGTAATATGGTAGGATACCTAATCAAAATAGGAGAGGGAAAGGCATCTCCAGAAAGTGTAATCGATGTATTAGAAAGTTTAGATCGTACAAAGTCAGGAAAAACTGCACCAGCAGAAGGTTTATATTTAGTAGATGTAGAGTTTTAGGAGGGTAAAATGATAATAGATACAAGTGCATTAACAACAACGGCTTGTTCATTAAGCATGTGTGATTCGAAAGAGGATACAATTAGTAGTTTAGTGACAACATTAAGTACTTATCTAACAATGGGTCCAAGATATGTAGAAGTACGTAACTATCATATGGCTCAAAGTTATGTAGATTCTTTAAGTGATCAACAACTAGCATCCTTAATTGAAAAGGTTGAAAATAAAGAGCAAAATATTCAAACAAATATAGTTAAAACAAAAGTACTAAAGCAATCCTAGAATTGCTTTTTTTCATGTTTTATGGTATAATATGTAACAATCTATGAATAAGTGGGGTTTGGTTATTTATGGAAGAAATAGAAAAATTAAAGAAAAAAGAAAAACTATGTGTGATGCTTGGAGCAAAGAAGTTCCAAAAAGTTGTACTAGCAGTAGAAAATGGTAAATGGAAATTAATAAAAAAAGTCTGTCCGAATTATATCAAACATATTGAA
>JAFUFG010000101.1 GCA_017470045.1 Bacilli bacterium
AGTCACGATACTGAAGTACGTTTTTATTATTCTTTACATTTTTATATTCATCTAAGAAAGATACAATAATGGTCTCTATAAATCCATCTAATTCTTTACATAGTCTTTCAAACATTTTATTATGATAACTTGTATTGTATTTTTCACTAATTAGAATTGGATCATAGCGAACTACTACATTTTCTTTTCCTAATATTTTAGACAATTCTTTGATTGCTTCCATTACTTCTTTTTTATCTGGGACATTTGGTTCAATGTCTTTCAAATAAGGAGTTAGGGTTATATGAAATAGAATTGGTTTTTGAATTTCTTTTATATAACGTAATATTGGTTTCGGATTCTTTGTACAAAATAAAATCATATCAACATCTTCAAAATAGATACGACTTACTAGTTTTGGATTAAATGGATTTCGTACATCTACAAATCCTTCTTTGTATCGATTGTAAAACCATTCGGAATAGAATGCGACAATATCAGTTCTTCCACTTACATTTAAAATCATACTCTACCTCCCTTACTTATTATATCAAAAAAAGAAAGTAGATTTTATTCTTTCTCTACTTTCTTTTTGGTTGTTGTTTTTTTCGTTGTCGTTTTCTTTGTCGTAGTCTTCTTTGTTGTCTTTTTTTCTTCTTTTGAATCAGACTTCTTTGTTGTTGTTTTCTTTTTGGTTGTAGTCTTTTTCTTAACTACTTTTTTATTTAATCCAAGATAGTCTTTTAATTCTTCTAATAATCTAGTTGCATCATTCATACCCATATCATATACTTCTTGATATTTCTCTGGGTCTTTATTTTTCATGTCAATATTTAATTTCTTTAATGGTCGGATAACAAATACTTTTTTCTCTTCTTCTAATCTTCTAATTTCTTCTTTTACAGCATTGTATCTTCCATATCTTGTTAAAATTGCTTCTACTAATTTTGGATATCTATGATAACGTATTTTTATTAAACGTTGTTTATTCTTACTAAATGGTGCTTTTTTATAATTTCTTGGTTGTGTTTCTACTATGATTCTTTTATTGTAACCAAGCTCTATTAATTTATTGATTGGAATACTATCGGATATTCCACCATCTAAGTATTTTTTCTTATCTACTTCTACCATTTTTGATACTACTGGGATAGCGCCAGATGCGCGTAGTTCTTCTAATTGAGCAATTGGATTTGTGATTTCAAAATATTCTGCTTCTCCTGTTTCTACATCTGTTGCGACAGCATAGAATGGTTTCTTTGCACGAATAAAAGTTAAGTTATCAAATAAATCTAATTCTGTACTCATTCTGTAGTAAGCGAATTCTTTATTTACATAATTACCGGTTAAAAGAAAAGAACGCATACTCATATAATTTTTATTACCACAGTACTCCTTGTTGTATCTTAAAACTCTCCCTCTTTGTTCTGAAAAGTAATTTACTCCGAATAAAGCACCAGCACTTGTACCAATAATACCATCTACATTGATGTCGTTTGCAAGTAATACATCAAGTACACCAGCTGTATATAATCCTCTTAATCCTCCACCTTCTAGGACCATTCCTACTTTATTCATAACGTCACCTCCCTGTAGATAAAAAAATCATTTCTATTATAACACTGATTGCAAATCAAGTAAAACATTATTTTTTTCCACAGAAAAAGAGGAAAACTATTTCCCCTTTTTATCTGTTGATCCAAAACCTCCGGTTCTAGTACCTTCTGCTTTGTCATTATCTACTGTTAAATATTTTTGGAATACTACTTGTCCAATGACATCTCCTTTTTTTACTTCAATATCATGGTCACTGCAATTGAAGTATGCAAAATAGAAATGTCCATCGTTATCTTCGTTTCCATAGTAATCAGAATCGATTAGTCCCACACTATTTGCCATTAAGAACCCTTTCTTAGGTCCACTACTGCGGTTTAATAGGAGATAGCATTCATCCTCCCCACAATAAGCTTTTAATCCTGTTGGAATTAATGTTGGCTTAATTCCTGGAGTGAATTTTGGAATTACGATATCCTCAGCTGCTTCTACATCGTATCCAGCAGAATGAGCCGTCTTTCTTACTGGAATATGTATATCTTTATCTTCGTAACCTTTGGCTACTTCAAAACCTCTTACTTTTTTCATGTTTACTCCTTGTATAATACTACTTTGTTTTGTTTTAGTGACTTTTGTACATCAATTACTCTTTGATTTGCAGAACCCTTCCATTTTAAATTTGGATTTCTTAGTTCATCTACAAATTGTCCATCTACTAAAACATCTAAATATTTTGCAATTTCTTTATCTTTAATATATTCATCAAATAAGAATCCTGACCAAGACCATATCGTTTTATTCGGATATTTTTCTTTAAAACGACGAGCTAATTCCGTAGAGGCCTCAATGTTTTTTGGATGCATTGGCTCTCCTCCTAGAATTGATAATCCTTTAATATGATCTGCACTAGCTAGTTCTAATATTTCATTTATTGTGTCTTCTGTAAATTCATTTCCTATTCCAAATTCCCAAGTTTCTGGATTGAAACAGTTCTTACAATGAAAGGCACATCCTTGAAAGAAGATAGAGACCCTGACGCCAGGGCCGTTTGATATATCCATCTTTCTTATTTTATTGTAATAATGCTTAGGCATCTTTGTTATCTAAGTGAATAACTCTTTCTTTAATTTCTTGTGTTCTACCTTTGTTCCAGAAGTTTGTTCCAATGTATCCACAAGTTCTTCTAGCTACATTTAATTTATCATGGTCACGGTTTCCACAGTTTGGACAATACCATTCTAATTTATCATCGATTAAGATTTCACCGTTATATCCACATGCTTGGCAATAATCACTCTTTGTATTTAATTCTGCATACATGATATTATCATAGATAAATTTAATTACTTCTAATACAGAATCAATATTATTATTTAAGTCAGCTGTTTCAATATAAGAGATTGCTCCACCTGGAGATAATTTTTGGAATTCTGACTCTAATTGTAATTTTGTAAATGCATCGATTTCTTCGAATACAGGTACGTGATAAGAGTTTGTAATATAATCTCTATCCGTAATACCTTTAATAACTCCAAATCTTTCTCTTAAGCATTTTGCAAACTTATAAGTAGTTGATTCAATTGGAGTACCATATACAGAATAATCAATATCTTCTGCTTCTTTCCATTTCTTACATGCATCATTTAATCTTTGCATTACTGCAAGACCAAATTCTTTTCCTTTTCCACCATCTGTATGAGAGTGTCCAGTCATGTATTTAACACATTCATAAAGTCCTGCATATCCTAGAGAAATAGTAGAATATCCGTGATGTAATAATTCATGAATACTTTCTCCTTTTTCTAGACGAGCAAGTGCTCCATGTTGCCATAAAATCGGTGCAACATCACTAGTAACTTTACTTAATCTCTTATGTCTTACTTGTAATCCTCTATGACATAATTCTAGTCTTTCATCAAGAATTTGCCAGAAATCATCCATATCTTTTGAAGATGATAATGCAACGTCAACAAGGTTGATTGTAACAACACCTTGATTGAAACGTCCATAATATTTTCCAACGCCTTCTTTGTAATTCTTTGCTTTTGCAATATTTCCTAAAGAAATAGAACGGTCTGGAGTTAAGAATGAACGGCAACCCATACAAGGATAAGCTTCTCCTACTCCATATTCATTTTTCTTTAATTCTTTCATTACTTTTTCAGAAATATAATCTGGTACCATACGTTTTGCAGTACATTGAGCTGCAAGTTTTGTTAAGTAATAATATTTTCCTTTTGGATTCATATTATCTTCTTCTAGTACATATAAAAGTTTAGGGAATGCTGGTGTAATATAAGCACCATTTTCATTTTTCATTCCTTCAATTCTTTGTTTTAATACTTCTTCAATTAGCATTGCTAATTCTTCTTTGTATTCATCTGTTTCTCCTAAGTACATAGCAACACTTAAGAATGGAGCTTGACCATTTGTGGTAGTCATTGAATTAATTTGATATTGGAATGTTTGAACACCATCTGTGATTTCTTTTGCTAAATCTTCTTTTGCAAATTTTTCTACTTGCTCTGCTGTTAGTTTTCTCTTTTTATATTTCTTAACATAGGATTCATAACTTGAACGAATGAATGGAGCTAAGTGTGTAAGTGTGATGGTACATCCACCATATTGGCTAGAGTTAACAGCTGTAATTAATTGAGTAGCAATTGTCATAGCTGTTAGGAATCTATGTGGTTTTTCAATCATAACACCATTGATGTTTGTTCCATTTTGTAACATATCATCTAAGTTAATTAGATCACAGTTATGTAGAGCATTTTGTGCAAAGTAATCTGCATCATGGAAGTGAATAATACCTTCATCATGAGCTTTTACGATATCTTCAGGAAGTAAGAATCTTCTTGTGATATCAGTTGAAGTAATACCAGCTAAATAGTCTCTTTGAGTTGTTACAACTTTTGCATTCTTATTTGAGTTTTCCGTATTCCAGTATTCACTTTCTCCATCGATTAACTCTTTAATTGCTAAGTCTGTTGTGTTACTACGACGAACTAATTCTCTAGTATAACGATAAGTAATATAATGTTTTGCTAAATTATATTTACCAATCGCCATAAGTTTCATTTCAATAATATCTTGAATGTCTTCTACAAGAATTCTTTTCTTTCCTAAACGTTCAATATACTTTATAATATTTTTTATTTGAATGGAAGAAGCACGATCTTCTTCTTCTACTTCAGCATTTGCTTTTTCAATGGCATCTTCAATCTTTTCAGGACTGTAGTCTACCATATGTCCATCTCTTTTTATTACCTTCATATTGGTCACCTCTTTTTTATAATTACGAATTCATTATAGCGATATAATTATAAAAAAGTATGTTGCATTTGCAACATTTTACATTTTTTGTTAAAATTTTTTTAAGGAGGTATTTTTATGGAAGATTTATTTTCGAATATTTCCCTTAGAAATAAAGAGAAACTACTACGAAGTCTAAAGAGTCATTCGGTAGTGTATACTAAGGGTGTAAACATCTTGTCAAACATCCAAAGAGAAGATTTTATCGGTATTATTGACTATGGTTCTCTTCAGTTAATATTCAATGATTACAACGGAAATAGTATTGTTATTGATGATTTAGAAAAGAATGATATCTTTGGTAATCTTATTTCTTCGATTAACTCCGAAGATGCGGAATGTATTACAAAAGAAAATACGAAGATTACTTATATTGATTATAATAATATCACAAATGAAGAAATTATTAAAAATGATTATTACATTATATTCGTAAAGAACCTACTTAAAATACTTGCAGAGACGATGAATCAAAAAAATGAACGTATCGAAATTCTTACCAAGCGAACCATTCGTGATAAATTACTAGAGTATTTCCGTCTTTTATCCATAAAAAAAGGATCTAAGATATTTACGATACCTAGAACCTATATTGATTTAGCCAATTACTTGTGTGTTGATCGAAGTGCGATGACTAGAGAATTAAAATATTTAAAAACAGAAGGTTTTATCAAAGTGAATGGAAAAAGAGTTCAGTTATTATACTGAGCTCTTTTATTTTTTCTTAATTTCTTTATACGTTACAAATCCGATAATTGCAAGTCCGCCTACTAGTAAGTATAGATAGAATGGTAATTGACTCCATAGTGCTCTTAATTGGAAAACAATATTGATAATTGTAACTACTACTCCAGCTTTGAATAATACTGGTAAATCATCTTTACTATATCCAATTGCGATTAATAGAATTCCTACTAATCCTACGTAGATTGCTACTACTAAACTCGTTGTAAAGATTACTTGTAATAAGATTAAAGTAAGTCCTGCAACAATAATTCCATTACGATCACTATTTTTATCTTTAAAGAAGTATTTAATGATTAAATATAGACCATATAATTCTATAATATTCGTACATACTAGTTTAAAGTCTTGATATTCAAATAATTGATTTACTTCATAGAATAATGGAGCAAGTATTGCAAAGTCCCCTATCATCTTTAATTGATATTCATCTTTGAAAATATAATTTAAGATAAAGTAAATTGCAATAACAATTAATGGATTGATTAGACCTATACTATTATAACTATTATATGTAATGATGGCTAAATATATATCGATTAATAACGCAATATATAATACTGTTGATTTTTTCTTATTTTCTTCTGGAATACTATTCATAAATAGGTATCCTGTAGGAATTGTTGTTAAAATTTGAATTAATCCATTCTGATCTCCAGAATTAATTAAAGATTCTAATCCTAATACTGTTAGAAAAGCTACAAAATAGCCTACTTTTGCTTCGGAATAACTAAACTTATGAATTAATGCATAAACAATTAATAATAATGCCATTGGATAAGTATATGGAATGTATACCATATGAAGATTGATAAAATGATTTAATCCGATGGCTACTAAGAATAATCCTAATGGTCTTAATTGATCTTCTAATTTATTTCTTTCATAGTCTTTGGAATCTGCTTCTCCAAGTAGATTTCCTAATAAATAGATACATCCAATTAATGCTGGTTGAAAATCTTTTAAGGTTAATGCGATAAAGAATAAGAATAAAGTAAATGCTGCATACATAATCTGATTAATTTGATTGATTGCATTATCATTATGGAATATTTTAAAACGAATTAACAATGTTTGAAGTGCTAATAAAGATACCATAATAATTGGAGCATACTCTGTTTCATATGCAATTACTGTGAATAGTACTAATAAATAATTCGTAAATAATGATCCGTATCTAGAAATACGACTTTCATTTTTTATCATTAAATAAGTGGTATTCAATATATTAATCACTGCTGCACTAGTTAGATATACTAATTCTTGATCAAAGCAAGCAATCACTAATAATATTGGATAAATATAACTTGTCACATTATTAAACTTATATAAAGAATGTTCTTTGTTGATTACTACATTTAAGATTAATGTTATCGTTGATAATACTAGAACTCGGATTACTAATGTAGCTCCTAGTGCGGATAATAGATAGAATAATCCTATCGTAATAGCGGTATAGATAATATATAATAGACCTTCTTTTTTATACTTACCAAAAGATACTGCACATAATAATGCTAAATAAAAATACGTAATTGCATATGCAAAGTCAGATTTTAATCCACTATATGTTACTTCCGCACCAAATAATCCGTAATAACATATTCCGATACATACTGCAAAGAAGAAAGACATACTCAATATATAATACATAATGGATGTCTTTGTTATTTTTAATTTTTGTTCTGCAAATATAGATAATCCTTGGAATAGGATTCCTAAAAAGACTAATACAATTAATTTAATTGGTAAGGTGATTGCTTCCCATGTCGTTGTTGCGAATAAAATTCCAGAAATAAATACCATACCTACTCCTAGTTTTAGTAGGATATCAATCTTTTTCGACTCTGGATCTACAATTTCTTCTTGTTTCATAATATCTGGTTTTAATTCTGATATTCCAAGCATTAATAATACTCCTGGAATAACTGTAGTTAGCATAGAAACAATCGCAACTGCTGTTAATAGATTTTTGTTCTTTGTAGCAGTTTCTTCTTCTGTTCCTAGTAATAGAATAATAAAACCTAGAATCAAGGTAATTAATCCATAAACACTAAAGTGAGCTACAGATGATAATCCAACTAGGATATTAATGATACCTGACGCTAGGATAAATATTTTATTTCGATTCATAACGACACCTCTTTATTCTACTTAAATTATATCATTTTTTAAGGTTTTGTAAATTGTTAAATACTTCTTCAATACTTTCTTTTGGAGTGGATGCGCCTGCCATAATTCCGATATTGTGATAAGATTTCATATCCTCTAGATTTAAATCTTCTATTGTTTCAATAATATAAGTATTCTTACAATACTCTTTTGCTACTTCATATAGTTTCTTTGTATTGGAAGAATTCTTTCCTCCAATAATAATCATACAATCTTTTTCTTTGGCCATATTCTTACATTCTTCTTGTCTAAGAGAAGTCGCATCACAGATGGTATTACGGATTACCAATTCGGATTTGTTAAGTTCGGATTGTAATAACGTTTTCATTTCTTCGAATGCTTTTACGGAATATGTTGTTTGGGCAAATACTGCAATCTTATCCTTATCTTTCCAATTATTGATTACTTCTTTTAAATCATCCATTGTTTCTACGACAACAGAATCTTCTCCTGCGAAAGAGATTGTTCCAATTACTTCCGGATGTTTTTTACTACCTACTAGGATAATCGAATATCCAGATTCGGAATACTCTTTTACTTCATCATGTATTTTTAATACTTTAGGGCAAGTTAAATCAATAAGATGAATCCCTCTTTTTTTTGCTTCTTCATATACTTCAACTGGTACTCCATGTGCTCTTATAATGACATTGGATTGATTTTCTACTTCATCAAGGCTTTCTACAAATACTAGTCCTTTTTCTTCTAACGATTCTACTACTTGTTTATTATGAACTAATTCTCCTAAACAATATAAATTCGAATAATCTTTTAAGGCTTTTTCACTTTTTACAACCGAGTTAATAACTCCTCCACAGAATCCTGCGTATTTTCCTATTTCTATCATACATTTTCCTTCTTTCGAATCCATTTAATATCTTCAATGGATTTGTCTATATTAAATCTGCCATTTCCAATTGGATAGTAGATGCAGTAACATTTATAAGATACTCCATCAATTATTTTTTCGAATGGAGTTTTACGAACTTGAGATACGGATATTTTTTGATTTAAAAAAATAGAGCTTACTTGGTTTCCGAATAGAATAATAATTTTCGGATGAATGATACTAATCTCTTGTTCGAATAAAGAAAGATAACTTTTAAATACTTTATCCTCTAATACCCTAGCATCTTTTTGAGTACATTTTGCAAGATTGGTAATGAAACAATTTTTCTTTTCAATCTCTGAATAGACTTTTCTAGAAAAATCTGGTGTCCAATCGTCTGGTTTCATTTCTTTTATCTTATCGTATGTACGTTTTGGAAATAATTTTACCGCATAAAAAAGATCCCAAATATTTTTTGTACCAATCCATGGACTTCTAGGTCCATCCCAAGAAGGTAGAGATGCAACATTTCTACCAGTTGGATTCATAAATACAAAACAGATATCGGGATTTTCTTTTTTTCCACCATTATAAATGGAATTTAGGGATGGTTCTCCATAAATTCTTTGTAGTTTATCATATTCTCTATTTAAATCATCAAGTTGCATACTACACACCTCAATGATATTTTATCATAACTCTCTTAAATCTTTTACTCTTTTTACTTTTCCTGGTTTTATCTCAATCGAGTTGGTTGTTAAAAGATTCACATTAGCGAATATGCCAAATTCGGATTTAAAAGCTTTTTCAATATTCTTTTTTCTTGTTTCTAATACTTTTAATTCTTCTTTTTTTAAATCAATAAAGTATTCTGCATTGATTGTTATCTTATCTCTATAATTCTCATTTGTTAGAATTATTTCGTATTGATGATTTAAGAAGTCATATTTCATTAAGAAGTCTTCTACTTGACTTAGGAATACTTTTACTCCTTTGATTTTAATCATATCATCTGCTCTACCAATAAAGGTCTCAATACGAGGAGATGTTCTTCCACATGCACATTCTTCTTTTGTGATTTTTACAATGTCGTTGGTGCAATAACGAATAATTGGAAATGCTTCATTGTATAGAGAGGTTACGACTAATTCTCCTATTTCTTTATCCGTTGGTTCTTTTGTCTTTGGATCTACTAATTCATAGGTATAGTAATCACTTAAATGAAGTCCTGCTTCTTTTACGCATTCCATTCCAATTCCTGGACCTAATGTTTCTGTCATTCCATAATCTTGGGTAATTACGACATCTTCTCCATAGGCTTTCTTTATTTTTTTGCGCATTGCTTCTGTTAATAATTCGGAACCTACTCGGATGTTTTTAATCGGTAACTTTTTGACATCGATTCCAAGTTTCTTTGACACTTCATAGATATGCATTACTTGTGATGGACTTGACACTAATACCGTTGGTTTTAGATTTTGCATATAGAATAATTGCATTTCTGTTGAAACGGTTGCTGCTGGTATAATTTGACAACCAAATTTCTTTAATCCTTCGTAGAAAGTTAGACCACCTGTAAACATTCCAAAACCTAGACAGATTTGGACAATATCATCTTTTGTTATTCCAAGAATTTCCGTACTTTCTTTACACATTTCATCACGAATTTTCATATCTTTTTTGGTAAGTCCTACAATTAGTGGTTTTCCAGTTGTACCAGAAGAAGAATGATACACCATGATATCTTTTTTATCCACACAATAGAATCCTTCTGGGTAATCTTTGAAGAAATCTTTTTTTGTTGTTAAAGGTAGTTTTGATAAATCTTTTAAACTTTTTATGTCATTTGGTTTGATTCCTACTTGATCCATCTTTTCTCGATAAATTGGATTATGTGTATATACTCTTCTTAGAGTTTTACGCAAAGCTCTTACTTTCTCTTCCATCTATGACACCTCCTATTTTTTGTTTTAATTTCGGTATAATGATTGCGAATATTGTTGTTAAGAATAAGGTTATTCCAAATAGCAGAATACTTCCTATTATTGAATTTGAAATCATCCAGTGATTCGTTACAAAAGTTTTTAATACCATTCCTTGTGTTAAGTAAATATATAGTGTATTTTTTCCTAATGTCGTAAAGAAGGACTCTTCTTTTGGAACTAGAACCATAAATGCGATACTAATAATTCCTGCCATTAAATAAGATGCGAATCTACGAATTGGTAATAGCCATAACGCTCCACTTATTTCATAATAGCTAGTTGCTCCTTTTAGTAAGCTTAAAGAAAATATTTTATTGGATTCGAATAAGAAATAAATACAAATAATAGATGCGAATAAAGAGAGATATTTTATTGTTTTGTTGTCTCTTAATTCCATTAAATCTATATTTCTCGAATAATACCCTATTGTATAAAAAGGTAAAAAGGTACATGTTCTAGATAAAGATAGTTCTAAACCAATCGATGGAATAAATCCAGAAAAGACTCCTATTAGAATAGACAAAGGAATCATAATCTTACCAGACACTTTATCAAAGATATATTCTAAGATATTGTAAGTCGTCAGTGTAATCATAAACCACAATG
>JAFUFG010000102.1 GCA_017470045.1 Bacilli bacterium
GTTGTCAAACCATACGCATAATAATTACGGTGAAGATTTTGAACAAAACCAATAATACCTTCATCTAAAGAAGCAAATACTTTGTACGCTCCACCATTACATCCAGGAGAACCTTTTTGTCCACCTACATTGTTACAAGTAATAACTAATCTACTACAATTTGCACTACAACCAGTTTCATGCAAAATAATAGCAGCAGCAATAAATGGATCTACTCCATAATCTAAAGATGTCTTAGCAATTAACATTCCTTTTCCTGCCATATAGCCACCCCCAAGATTACGATCAATCTTAGCAGCAACTTCTTCTAAAGTCATTCCCTCATATACCTCTACTCTAGGAGGAACAATAATAGAAGCAGGAATCGTTTCCATCTTAACTTCCTTTAACTTTAAAGTATCTGCAACTGCATCTTCATCTTTTTGAATAAGCATATTAGTAGAAGCCGCAACACTTTTAATATCAATTTCATGATAAGTAACTTTTTGGTTATCAGTATCCAATGTGTTTTCACTTTGAATAATCAAAGCAATAGAAATCATTAGAATGCCGACAGTAGCCAAAACACCACTTAATAACTTAGCTTTTTTCAAGATAGTTCACCTCGGTTAACTAATACCTAAATTTTAACATCTACCACATAGAAAGTCAAATTTCGACTCTTATAAATGAAATTTCATAGGACCATATTTTTCAACCAACTTAACCCCAATTAGAACATATAAAAAGCAAAATACAAATCCACAAATAGATAAAACATAAGAGGAAGTCACAAGATTTGAGAAGGAATAACATACAAAATATAATCCCCCATTAATAATTGCAAAGAATGGACTTCTCATATTCATATCTTTATCATATGGTTGTAACAAATAATATAAAATCATATGATGTGAGGAATAGAAAATGCTTAATGTTATCATAAAAGCAAACATCAAAATCGAAGGAATAATATCAATATCACCTGATACAAATAATAAGAACAAATTTCCAAACCCTACTACAAAAGCTGGTAATAAATTAACTTTAATAACCGTAAACAAACGTTTTTTAAACAATCCCTTAATAACATCAGGATTACGATAAAAATTATAACGTAACATCGCATGATCACAATTATAAAACATTGCTCTAGTAACCACACTACCACAATTAATAAAGTACATAATAAAGATAAACCAACCTAATCGATTTGTTAAAAAATAAAATACAGTACTTTGAAACTTCAAATCTTTCAAGCACAAATAACTAATAACAACATAAATAACGCCTAATAGTACAGCATTATTCTTCGCACTTCGTAGTAGTATTCCACGATGTCTTTCATAAAAAATCGTATGAAAATAATCATATCCTGTTTTATTAGATATTTTTTCATCTGCAATTACAATATCATTATCACGAATATCAGTAATAGAATCTCTTCCATTATTCTTATTAGACAAAGTACTAGCTAAATTATATACTCTCTTAAATAAGCTTTGATAATACTTATAAGAAATAATATAAACATAAGATAAAACACTAAGAACAATACAAATAACAAAGGAGAAACGCAAAAATAATTCTGATATAACAATATCCTTAAAAGGTAAGAAAGCACATATTAACAAGCTACCTAGTAAAGGAAAATATAAAAGTGCGTTATCATACCAGTATTTTTGAAAAGTACGGAAATACCAAATATCAAAACCTTCTCCAATAACTCTCATACAAGCTTGAGAAAGAACTAATAGAATTCCAGCCTTCCAATCAATTCCCATTAAATAAAAACATAGAGAATTAAAAACAAGATTTTGTAAGGTCATCCAAAATAAGTTGTATCGTAAATACTTCTTCGCATCCATCTCAAAAATGTTTAAACACAAATATTTCTTCATACTCGAATTCAATAATTTATTATTTAAAAACATTCCCATAAGACTGAAAAAGAAAAATAAATGATAAAATACAGGAGTAGAATCTTTTGAAATATAGTTTGCAATGGCAAACAAAACAAAACAATAGAAAAATTTAGAAACAAAAGACTTTAATAAAGATAATACAAAACCAAACAATCCAAATAAGAATTTTAAAGGTTTTGATTGATAAGATTTATCTGTAAATATCTCTTTCATAACAGGCATCTTACGTAACGTATAAATCAAAGAGTTTACAGCATAATAAGTATCTAATTTTATGGAGTAATAAAGAGTCCTAATCATTTTTCTCTTCCTTTAAAATTTTAATAATCTTATCTTTATATTTCTTTGTATTTAAATTGTTCTTTTCTACTTTTTCTAAAGATTTATTATTTAGAATAGTAATCTCATCACACAAATCTAAAGCAAGTTCCAAAATATGAGTTGAAAAAATAATAATATGATCTTTTTTTAATTCACGTAATAAATTTTTCATCTCATCTTGAACAACAATATCTAAACTCGTAAGAGGTTCATCCGAAAGAATAACCTTTGGATTAGAAACAATATGAATTAATAACTGCATTTTATTTTTCATACCATGAGAATA
>JAFUFG010000103.1 GCA_017470045.1 Bacilli bacterium
GTTTTATGCTATAATAATATTAGTAATTCAAGGAGGAACTTATGAAGCAAGAACTAACACTAGATGAAAAAAACATATTAGCAATGAAGTTACTTCATTATTTTATTACCGAAAAAGATTACAATCCAATTATTCTTCAAGGGGTAGAAAATGAAATTTGGCTAGAGAATTTAAATGAAGATTGTAAAGTAGTACGAATTGTATCAAATTACATTCACAATAATGAGCAATTAAAATTTGATACTTTTAAAACACAAAAGATACTAGGAAAAATTAAGAAAAAAACATTATCATTCAATATGAATGTGATGAGTATATTCCTAGATCTAGGAGAAAATGTAAAACTATCTGAGATGAAGAATGATAATCATTTAATGGCTGTTAATGTAACAGAAGAAAAAGATATTAAAGATAGTGAAGTAATTAATAAAGTCTTCCCAGACTTAGATAAAAAGTTAAAATATTCCGAGGAAGGAGAAGAATTGTTTATGAAAATTACCAAAGAGATTAATGAACATAATCAAGAAGATGCTAGAAAAGTAGAAAAAGTATTTAAAATGAAATATCCAATGATTACTTATACATTAATTGCTATAAATGTTATATTCTTCCTTGTACCAATTCTTTTAAATGAATACGATAGTGTCTATCTATTATTATGTTCTCATGCACCATCTATTCGTGCAGGACAATATTATCGATTATTTACAGCAATGTTTTATCACGGAGGATTCTTTCATTTACTATTGAATTGTTATTCTCTATATGTTGTAGGATCCCAAATGGAAAGTTTCTTAGGAAAAATAAAGTTTTTAATTATCTATTTAGTTAGTGGATTTGTTGGAGCCTTATGTTCAATGTGCTTTATTGGAAGTTCTACTTCTGTAGGAGCCAGTGGTGCGATATTTGGACTTCTTGGATCCATGGTATATTTTGGATATCATTACAGAGTATATTTAGGAAATGTAATGAAGAGTCAGATTATTCCATTAATTGCTTTAAACTTAGCAATCGGATTTATGAATCCACAAATTGATAATGCTGCCCATGTCGGTGGATTAATCGGTGGAGTATTAATAACAATGGCATTAGGGGTAGAAGGAAAGAGTACTAACTTTGAAAAAATCAATGGATGGATCCTAACAGGAATCTTTACAGCCTTCTTAGGTTATATGGCATTTGTCTATTTGGCATAAGGAAAAAAGGTTGTAATTAAAAAATACAATTGTTATAATTGAATTATAGAAAATAGTGAGGTGATTAATATGCCACAAGAGAATACAACATTATTTGATTTTGATGAAATCGAAACAGAAGCAACAAGAAAAACACTTGAAGAAGTATATGATGCTTTAGAAGAAAGAGGATACAATCCAGTAAACCAAATCGTTGGGTACTTGATTAGTGGCGACCCAGGCTATATATCTAGTTTTAAAGATGCAAGAACGAAAATGCAACAAGTAGATCGTGCGAAAGTAGTAGAAATTCTACTAAAAGAATTTCGTAATAAAAAATGAGATATTTAGGTCTTGATTTAGGAAGTAGAACACTAGGAGTTGCAAAAAGTGATCCTAGTGGTTTCATTGCATCAAGTTATACCGTAATCCGTCATAATGAAGAATATGACCGATTATTAGAAGAAGTAATCCGCTTAGTAGAAGAACTTCAAGTTGAAGCAATCGTATTAGGATACCCAAAGAATATGAACAATACAGTTGGTCCAAAAGGAGAATTAAGCGAAGAGTTTAAAAAGAAACTAGAAGAAAGATTAGACATTCCTGTTTATTTACAAGATGAAAGACTTACCACAAAGTCTGCAACAGATATGTTAATAGGTGGAAATGTTTCAAGAAAAGATCGTAAAAAAGTAGTCGATGCCGTTGCAGCAACGATTATTTTACAATCATATTTAGATAGGAAAGGAAATTAAGATTATGAGAAA
>JAFUFG010000104.1 GCA_017470045.1 Bacilli bacterium
ATTTATTAAGTTATAACGTCATCAGTAAAGATGGTAGAGTAGGAACCGTAAAAGAAGTTTTCTTTGCATCTCCTACGAATAAGATTATTCGAATTCAACTAGATAAGGAGTATTTAATTCCATATCATTCTCCTTTGGTAGTTGAGATTTCGAAAGAACGATGCGAATTAATAGTAGATATAATGGAGTGATTCTATGATTTTAAAAGTTTCAAAAGTTTATACGGATTGTCCTGGAGGACGATACGAATCACAAGGTCCGTATTCTGGGGAGAGATTTCGTGATGAATTCTTGATTCCTTCTTATGAAATATCTATTGAGAATAAGGAAAAACTTATTGTTGACTTAGATGGCGGATATGGATATGGATGTGGATTTATTGAAGAGACTTTTGGTGGAATGATTCGAAAAGGATATACTCCTAAAGAAGTATTCAAGCATATGGAGTTTATTTCAGAAGATGAATTAGGACTTATTGATGATATAAAAAAATATATGCTTGATGCAGAAAAGAATAAGAAACAAAATCAAAAAAGAAAAAGGTGGTTTTCTTGAGAATTGATATTTTAACATTATTTCCAGATATGTTTTCTGGGGTATTTGAAGAAAGTATTGTAAAACGTGCAATTGATGAAGGAAAAGTGGAGATTAATCTTATTAATTTTCGTGATTATACTACTGATCCTCATAATAAAGTAGATGATACTCCATATGGTGGAGGAGCTGGAATGGTTCTTACTTGCCAACCAATCTTTGATTGTGTTAAGAGTATTCGTACAGAGGATAGTTGTGTTATTTTACTTACTCCAGATGGGGAAGTTTATAAACAAGCAAAGGCGTATGAATTAAGTCATAAAAAACACTTAATTTTAATTTGTGGTCATTATGAGGGATTTGATGAGAGAATCCGTAGTATTTGTGATATGGAGTTAAGTATTGGTGACTATGTTCTTACTGGAGGAGAAATTGCATCTATGGTATTAGTAGATTCTATTTCTAGATTACTTCCGGGAGTTATTACAGAAGAGTCTCATGAAAATGATTCTTTTAACAATCAATTATTAGATTATCCAACTTATACGAAACCTCGTGTATATGAAGGAATGGAAGTACCAGAAGTATTGCTTTCTGGAGACCATAAGAGAATTGCTGAATGGAGAATGGAAGAAAGTCTTAAAAAGACTAAGATGAGAAGACCAGATTTATTAGACTAGGAGGGATTATATGTATTCCGTAAGTAAAAAGAAGAATAATAATAAACTAGATAATTTTGAAATTTTGAATTTAGATGGATTCTTAATGTCTAGTAAGAACGGATTTAAAATTCATAATCAAGTGATTAAAGATATTCGAATTGTTGATTCGGATATCGCCCATCGAATTGTAGCCGATCGTGTTAAGATTCGTTATGAAAAATTAATTGAATATCTTACGGATGTCCTTACTGGTGATGATGATAGTGGAGATTCGATGCATGAAGCATTAAACCAAATCGAACGCTTTCGTTTAGAAATAAAGAATAAATATCGTCATTATTTGAAAAAATTAGAATTACAGAAAATGTCTAAACAATTAATGACATTAAAGAAGGAATTAGAAAAAGAGATTCTAGAAATTGAAGAGGCTAGAATTCATTTGACAAATGGAAAAGGAAAGTAAATAAATATTTTCCTTTTTTTAATTCTATGTTATACTTAAGATAGTATAAAAGTGGGTGGTTATATGAAAGATACAAAGAAAGTGAAAAAGAGTAATAACGAACCTAAATGGAAAAAGAAAAAATAAGAAGCAGCTA
>JAFUFG010000105.1 GCA_017470045.1 Bacilli bacterium
AATATTTCGTCATCCTCTAACTTTAAATCTTCTTCTCTAAAATAAACATCTCTCTTCATAAGAAATAAGATTTGATTAATATCATTATATTCATTTAAAGTAACCATGTCAAAATTCTTATGAGGTCTGTAACTACGTATTTTATAATCGACTCCATCAATCACTAAAGTATTGCCAACGATAAATACTTTCCCTTTATATTCGAAATCACTAAGAATTCGTATCTCCCCTTTAATTCCATGCGTAGATACTACTTTACCAATTCGAATCATTTAATACGCCCCATTTCATATAAAAGAATAGATGTAGCTACTCCAACATTTAAGCTTTCAACTGCAGAATTCATTGGAATATATAAATTCTTATCGACTAAGCTAGAAATTGAATCTCTTACTCCATTTCCTTCATTTCCCATTATTAATGCGAATCTTTCAATATCCGCATCTGTTAAACTACGAACATCTACTCCGCCATTAACATTCGTTCCATATACCGTTATTCCGTTATTCTTACAATCCGCAATAACACTTTCTAAATCCGTAACTACAACATTCGTATGAAAAAACATTCCTTGTGTACTACGAATTACTTTTGGATTGTATAAATCCACCGTATCAAGACTAAGTACAATCGTATCAATCCCAAAAGCTACACTACTACGAATAATCGTTCCTAAATTACCTGGATCTTGAATACAATCAAGTAATAATAATTTATTACCTACAATAGAAGAGTCCTTCTTATGACATAGTCCAATCACATCCGTTGGAGTTTCTACACTAGATAACTTACAAAGAACTTCATAAGTTACTGTGGTGATTGGAACATCATAAGAATAATTACTACTTTCTAATACAAATAATTCCTCTAATACTCCAGCTTTATAAGCCTCTTCTACTAAATGATCTCCCTCTACTAAAAACTTCCCCGTTAAATCACGATACTTCTTTTGATTTAATTTCGCAAGATCTTTAATTTTCGAATTATCTACACTACTAATCATCAAAATACCTTCATCTCCTTACGATATTTTTTATAATTTGGCATATTCTCTTCCACTACACTCCAAAATGCACTAGAGTGATCTCCATGGACCAAATGCGTTAATTCATGAACAATGACATAATCTAAATATTCGATATCTCTCTTCATTAACTCTAAGTTCAAAGTAATGACATGAGTCTTAATATTACAAACTCCCCAGCGAGTCGTCATCTTACGAATACGAAGTGTTGGATGTGGAATTTTACGAGAATAATTCGAATAATGATACTCTAATCGTTCTAAGAATAATTTTTTTGCTTCTTTCTTATAAAAATCATAGATATCATAATTCTTTCCTAAATAGACTTTATCTCCTTCAATATAACACTTATTCGCATCTATCCATTCGATATCATACTTACGACCTAAATAGAAGAAACCACTATTATTATCTTTCTTCTTTTTCTGAATCGAAATCATATCACGAATCTTATCCGCATTTTCTCGCACCATATTAGTAATAAAACGATTACTAGTAAGTTTCCCAGTCGTAACATGAATACA
>JAFUFG010000106.1 GCA_017470045.1 Bacilli bacterium
GCTCTACATAAATAATCTTTTTCTTATGCCCTTCATTATCTTGAAAACAAAAAGCCTTTAAATCATCTGGTATATGATTCTCACTATCCGTCAACAATTCCTCTGCAAGAATACGATTTTTTCCATAATTATACATGAACTCTCCATGTAGATAACCATATTCTAATTTTGTAAGATAATTCATATAATCACAAACTTTTTGTAAATCCGTATGTTCTTTATCCTTTACAATAAAATTCGTTCCGCTACCTTTCGTAGTCTTTAATACAAATCCATTTGGAAGTTTTTCCAAATCTTCCACCGTAATCTTATCTTTACAAAAATACTCTTTAATTAAATATTTAGAACCAATTTTTTCTTTAACGTATTGACGAACATCATGCTTATCGGCATATTTAGCCAATTTCTTCATTAATATTTTATTTACTTTATAACCATTTAGTTTCTCCGTAAAAGTTTGTAAGTTGTTCAAATCTAACTCTTTTCCCATATTAATCTGATAAATATTCTTTACAAACTTCGTTTTATTATAAAGCGGATGAAATAGAATCTTTCTCTTATTATATTTGGAAACTCGAACATTATTTTCCCAAGATTCTGTACTAAATTTTGTCATATCATAACTACTCATTTTAAATACCCCCAATCACAATATTATTGAAATCTCTTAATCCAATTATCAAAGTCATAATAATCAACAATTTTATCATCAATCTTTTCATATGGTGAATTAATAAAGTCAACAATATCATCCATATTATCTTCACCTATAATAAAAATATTATTTTTATTATAAAAATCATATTCTTTAATAAACTTATTCGTTGTAATTAACTTCTTATGAAAGAATAATGCTTCCATAGTACGTAACGCTAATCCACGTTGATTATAAGCATTAAAATCTAAAATACATTTACATTTTGAAATCATTACAATATAGTCTTTATAATCTACATAATCTTTTTCATCGGTAATAACTTTAAAATTTGTTTTTAGCTTTTTCTTTTTTAATTTTTTTTCAAAAGAAAGAATTTCATTCATTCGATCTTTTGCTCTTCCTAAGAAAATGACATCATCTTCAATTTCATTCTCTGGTAACTTTGCTCTTTTAGAATAGTAAGTAGTATTAAACTTAAAATTATATTTTTCTGCTTCTTCTTCATCAAAAGTATAAATTTCATCCAAATTAGGATCTTTAGTAATTTCAAAATAATGATCAAAAACTAATTTATTCCAA
This sequence comes from Bacilli bacterium, assembly GCA_017470045.1. Next base: position 1,238 of record JAFUFG010000106.1, read on the forward strand.
AAAAACAAAATAACTTTACAATTTGGATTTTTCTCTTTGATATATCTTGAAACATCATAGTTATAGTAGTTTTCTCCTAAAATAACATACTTATATTCTTTAACATGTTTCATCCAATTTCCAAAGTTTCTCCAGTATTTTCTACCTTCACCACTTCCAACACAACCAGGTTTATACATGTATTCTGCACCGTGACCTGCAAGTTCATCTAAACAAGGCATCTTTGCTTTAATCATTACTCTTTCTTGTTTATCTTTTTTCTTAAAAAACATAGTATCACCATCTTCATTATATCAAAAAAAAAGGAAAAAGAAAGCCTAAGCTTTCTCTTCCGTCTTCGGATGGTTACTACTTAAGAAAGTAATTTTTTCACAAATAATATCCCAATCCGTCTTTTTCTTTCCGTCTTCTTCTACTGTATTTGATTGTACTCTACCCTTAATTCCAATAATATCCCCTTTTCCACAATATTCCGCTGTATTTACAGCAATCTGATCAAACGCAACACAATCAATAAAATCTGTATCATAAGTACCTTCCATATTCTTAAAACTACGAGGTATTGCTAAAGAAATAGTAGCTACCTTAGTACCGTTAGAAGACTTATTAATGGTAATATCTCTAGTAAGTCTACCAACTAAAATAATTTGATTTAACAAGAGAATCACCTCCTTTCGAAAGTGTATAGTAAAGGATATTAAAAACACTTTCAAATGAACCTTTAATAGAATTCAATTCGTATCAAAAACAAAAAAATAGAAATCCCTAAAGGAATTTCTATTTTTAGAAAAGAAACAAGTCCGAATAAACAAGTTTCCTAGTTTTTTTATTTTTTTGTTTTTTGACGTTCTTGTTCTTGCTTTTCAAAGTAAAAATTCATATATTCTTCATGTGGTTTATCTGATCTTAAGATTTTAATCATTTTTAATGGATGATCTTTTTCTCTACGTCTTCTTTCAGCAATCATCTTACGATCCTTAAAATAATGTTCAGACTCTAAAATACCATCTTCTATTTCACGGATTGTTACTTCTTCATCAAACGCATAGCCAGTTAAATCATGACGAATCAACCAACAAGGACCAGATTCTAGTTTACCACCAATATGACGAAGCATCGTACCATATTGTTCTCCATTGGAATCATATTGTCCATATGGAGTTCTTCCAAATGTAGGCAATACTTCTCCTTCATTTAAAACATTATAATAAATTGTTTCATCCCCTTTTTGGAAACTTGAAAGTACTACTAAAGATACTTCTTCTCCAAATGGGATTCCTTTAGCATCATCATCATAATATTTTAATTCTCCAAGATATAAATTTTTACGAGCATATTTCTTATTTTCCATAACCTTCTAATTCCCCCAATAATTTGTCCATAGCTCTGCTAGGTAAAAGAGCACAATTCTTACGATTTGGTTGTTTACAAATTTCATCATAAACATTTAATTCTCCAAGTAATTCAGAGTCATACTCTTTTTCATCAATCATATTTTTATAATTCGTTAAGATAGTTTTTGCTTCTTCTACTGTTTTTCCAATTAAACTACGAATCATAATGGAACTAGCAGAAGTACTAATTGCACAAGCTTCCCCATCAAAACGGATGTCTTGAATGACATCACCATCTATTTTCATCATAAAATCCAAATTGTCAATACAACTTTCACTATTTGTATTTACCTTTAAGTAACTATCATCCTCAATTAAGCCCCGATTCATTGGATCTTGATAATTATCTAATATTATTTCTCTTCTTAAATCATTATCCATATTATCACCTATAAAACTACTTTAAATATATCCTCACTTTGTTCTAAAGCACTTACCATTTTATCAATATCTTCAAAATTGTTATAGAAATACATACTACAACGTACTGTATTTTTTACTCCAATTTCATCTTTTAATATTTTTGCACAATGATTTCCTGCTCTAACAAACACACGATAATGGTTTAGAAAAACAGAAGAATCTTGAGCAAAAACATTTTTTATATTGAAAGCAAGAATCCCGCTATCACTCTTTGTATTATACATCTCAATATTAGGAATCTTTTCTAATTTAGAAATTAAATACTTCTTAAGTTCCATCTCATGTTCATGAATTTTATCCATACCAATTTTTTGTAAATATAGAATAGCTTCTCTAAGTCCAATAACTTCTGCTATAGGAGGAGTACCTGCTTCAAAACGTACTGGAACATCTTTTAATTCGTAACTAGTATCCGCTTCAAAAAAATTATTCATTCCTCCACCATAACATAAAGGTTCCATCTCTTGAAGTAAATCGTATTTTCCAACCAATACTCCAATACCAGTAGGACCGCACATCTTATGTCCAGAAAAGCTCAAGAAATCAATATTACTCTTTTTAAAATCTTCTTTCATATGAGGAACACTTTGTGCCCCATCTACGCAGAAATAAATATTCTTTTCTTTACAAATCTTACCAATGGACTCTACATCTCTTACGTCTCCTATTACATTCGTAACATGAGCAATCGAAATAACTTTTGTTTGATCCGTAATACTCTTTTCTACATTAGATACACTTAAACTATAATCCGAATCCAATTCCATAAATTGAATTTCGATTCCAATTTCTTCCTTAAGACGTAGCCAAGGGAGAATATTAGAAGCATGTTCACTCTTCGTTAAAAGTACAATATCACCTTTTTTTAAGTGAGACTTCATAAAACCAAATACAACTTGATTAATAGACATTGTAGTTCCACTAGTAAAGATTACTTCGTTTGGTTCACAATGGATAAAATCCGCAACCACATTACGAGTACCATCATATAAAGTATTTGTAATAACAGCAGCATCATAATCTCCCCTATGAATATTAGAAGTATGTTGAGTCATATAACGTACCATACTATCTGTAACACACTTAGGTTTTAAAGTAGTTGCCCCATTATCAAAATAGACAATATCCTGTTCAAGCATTGGAAAATCTTCGCGATTCATAAATACCTACCTCATATCTTTATATTATATTGATAAAAAACAAATTTGCCACCTATGGCATAAAACAACTTTATTTTACCACAAAAAGAAAAAAAAGTCATTGATTAATGACCTTTTTAGAATTACATCATGTTATTATTTCTTCTTCTCATACGAGTGTTACCAATTAAGTTTTGAGCATCTGCAATAGCTCTTGCTAACTCTCCATTCGTAGCACTTCCTAAAGAAGCAAGTTTTGTTTGAAGCATTTGAATCTCTGCTTCTGCTTTTCCAAGTCTAGCATTTAAATTAGCAATCTCTCTAGCTTGTTGTTTAGAAAGTTCAGCATACTTCGTTCTAGAAGCATTACATTTTGTTAATTTAATTTCGTATTCATCTAACATACTTTGTTGATTACGATTAATTTCAACTAAATTTGAAATGGTAGCAGTAACATCATTCATCATATTTCTGCTTGGTAATTGAAGTCCACTAGAATCGAAATTATCATATCCCATATTATCATTAAAATCATAAGATGTTCCAAAATTTGTATTTGGAGATTCGAATTCATAATCATCTTCAAAATTTGTATTATTAAATTGATTCATACCATAATCATTATTCATAGTATTATCTTGATACATTCCACCATAATTATTCATTCCAATGTCCATTCCATTGCCCATAGGTTCTGTAGCAACCTCTTCAGGTTCAACAACAACATCTTCACGAACAGTTTCTTCTGGTTGAACATCATTATTATACATAGCACTAAAGTCTTCTGTTTGACTAGAAACATCCTCTGTAGGAACATCCATAGGTTGCTCTACTACTGAGTTTTCTTCTGCTGGAGTTTCCTCTGTAACAGCATTATTAACATCTTCAGCACTAACCATATTCTCTTCTGCAGGTACTTCAGTAGTTTCTTGATTATCAAAAGAATTGGTAATAGCATTACTAATTTCTTCTGGAGAAATAACATTTTCTCCTTCTACTGGAGCTGTCTCCCCATCAACTGGTATTTCTGTTGGAGTAACTTCTCCCTCCGTTTGAGCAACATCTGTAGCAGGCATATCTGTAACATCCGGAACAACTAATCCAAGATCAGCATTTACTTCTCCTTCTGGTGGAACAAATCCCTCTACTGGTACTCCACCATCAGTTGGAACAGCAATTTCTCCTTCTACTGGAGATGTCTCTCCATCAACTGGAATTTCTGTTGAAGTAACTTCTCCCTCAGTTGGAGCAACATCTGTAGCAGCCATATCTGTAGCATCTGGGATAACAAGACCCCCATCTGCTGGCACTTCCCCTTCTGCTGGAATAGCAGCACCTTCAGCAGGAACTTCTCCAGTTGGAATATCTAATCCAATATTTAAAGCAACCTCTTCCCCTTCTGCAGGAGCTTCTTCAGGGGTAACAGCACTTACTTCATTTGAAACTTCCCCAGCAAGAGGAATTACATCACTAGTTTCAACTTCAGGTGTAGTTCCGTCTCCAACAATTGGAGCACCATCATCAACAACACCAGTTTGCTCATTAATTGCATTATCAATAGAATCTTGAGTAACATTTGTAGTCTCAACATTTAGTTCAACAGAATCCTCAGAAGAAACTTCTGGAATATCAGGTACACTAGGAGCAATTCCTAATTCACGAACCTCAGACTCAATTGTATTCTTGCATAAGAACACTTTATCTTCTGTTACACCAATAAAACTATAGTATTCTCCATCTACTAGATTATTTCCATCAAAATCAAAAATAGTAGCTTCAGAGAATTGGTCATTAAAAACAAAACGACCTTTATTATCCATTAGTGTATTAATCTTATCTTTAATAGTAGCAGGTGTAGTAACTAACTTAGTAGCTGCAGCAGGATCCTCCCTCAAGCGTATAGATTCTAATACACTTTCAGAAGTAGGTTGTGCTTTTTCTACTAAAATCATATTGTTTGCTATCGTCTTAATGGTTTTATTTTCACATGGAATGATTATAGAGCCATTATTGTCGATTACACCAACATGGGAAGATACAACTACTGGGTCAATAGCTTCTACTAAAGCAGTAGACACAATGATATTGTCATTATCTAGTTTTCCTTCGTCCAAAAAATAATATTGTGCTCCATCTTCTGAAACACCATACGTACATATAATATCGCTACGATCCTTGTATTTAACAAGTCCCCTTTGTACTTGCATAGCCATAATCACACCACCCATTTACCCTTTTATCTTCTTTAATATTAGCACAAAAAAGAAAGCAAGACAACTACCTTTTGAATTTTTTAAAGGAAAAATTGCATAAAAAAAATAATTACGTTACAATGAAATTGGTGATTCTATGAAAGAACAAAATAAACTAACATTACAAATGTCTTTATTATTTTTTGTCGTATTTGTTTTCTTTGGAGTAGTCATTGTAAATGAGAAATTATCTCCCCTAAAAATACCCAAAATAACAGAAAGAATAGAAATCTATCTAAAAGATAACTACGAAGAAGAATTAGATCAATTAGAATTAGACAAAGTCCAATATAAAAACCTAAGATACGAAGCAAAAGTAAAAAACAAAGACAATTCAAAATTATATTTCAAAGTAATGTATGAAAACAAAAAAATAACAGATACTTATAAAAAAGATTATTTAGAGGGAAGAACTCTTATAAAATCAAAAGAAAAAGAAATACAAAATAATATTAAAAAAGTAACCAAAGCAGTATACAAGATTCAATTAGATAAATTAAATACATACAAAGAATCAGAACAAAAAGAACTAATTACAAACAAAAAACCAGAAACATTACGACTATACAATTTAGAAGCAAATGTTTCAGTAGAAAAGCTAAAGGAAGAGAACATCATAAATGTCATTCAAATTGTCAATACGAATGCATCCGAAAAAAATATCAACCCAAGAACTTATACATTCAAAATAAAATCCGATAAAAAAACACTTTGTATTAAAAATATTCCATACGAAGTAATAGAATCAGAAGAACTAAACACAATAATTAATGATATAATAACAAAAAAAGAAAGTAAGTTACTAACTCAATATAACATTGAGTACGAGTATCAATAGGAGGTAATTATGGAAAACTGTATTTTTTGTAAAATAATCAAAGGAGAAATCCCTTCTAATAAGGTATTTGAAGATGATCAAACAATCGTATTTATGAGCATTGATCCAGCAACAAATGGACATTTACTTGTAGTACCAAAAAAACACATTGTAACAATTGAAGATATGGATTTAGATACCCTATCTCACATGTATTCAATTATTAAAGACCTTTATCCAATGTTAAGAGAAAAACTAAACTGTGAAGGATTAACAATCGCTCAAAACAATGATCTTGGCCAAGAAGTAAAACACTTCCATATTCATTTAATTCCAAGATATGAAGGCGATAATGCAGACTTTAATTATGATAAGACTAAAGTATCTCCAATCGAAGAAGTATTTGAAAAATTAAAATAACCCAAAAGGGTTATTTTTTTTAGAATGTATAGTTATTACCACCAATGATAATAGCTAATAAGATATATAGAACAAGGATGAAAACAAATCCTGTTCTACCCCTATTACAAGAACAAACAGTAGTTTCACAAGTATTATTCATAATTCACCTCCTAATTCCAAGCACCTATAATGATGATTAATAAAATAAATAATACTAAGATGATGGCAGATGATGATTGATTTGTACAACTATTCATAAATAAATCCTCCTTCCATGCTTTCATAATATTGTATGGAAAAGTGGAGAATTTGTGATTATATATAGAATTTATTGCAACAAAATTGATTTTTTGCTATCATATTTTACAGGAGGGAAATCATGAAAAATAAAAAAATCATTTTAGGACTAAGTGCATTAATGATTACTGCATCATTATTCACAACTGGTTGTGGAAAAAAGGTTGAAATTAGTAAAAAAGCTGTCGTTGGTTTTGAAGAAGGAGAAATTAAAGCAAATGACTTCTACAAAGAAATCAAAGCTGATAATATATCAAAATTAATCGATTTAATCGATCATAAGTTATTAGATGAAAAATTCAAAACAGATGATGAAGAAAATGAAAGCGTAAAAAAACAAATTGATTCTATTAAATCTTACTACACAGATGAAGCTCAATTTAATCAAGTAATTAAACAATACTTCGGTGCAGAAGATGAAAAAGATCTAGAAGCAATTCTAAGAATAGAATACAAAAGAGAACAAGCAGTAAACAAATATATTGAAGATCATCTATCAGATAACGAAATTAGTAAATATTATGAAGAAAATATCTTCGGTGATATGAGTGCAAAGCATATTTTAATTACTGCAGATGTAGCAAGTGATGCATCAGATGATGATAAGAAAGATGCAGAAGAAAAAGCATTAGAAAAAGCAAAAGATATCATTAAACAATTAAATGATGGAAAAAAATTTGATGATTTAGCAAAAAAATATTCAAAAGATGAATCTAATGCAAAAAAAGGTGGAGACTTAGGAAAATTCTCATATGATGATATGGTAAAAGAATTCTCAGAAGCTTGCGCAAAATTAAAAGTAAATGAATACACAAAAGAACCAGTTAAAACTCAATATGGATATCATATTATCTTAAAAACTGGAGAAGAAAAGAAACCAACTCTTAAAAAAGTAAAATCTGATATTAAAGAAAAACTAAGAGAACAAAAACTAAATGATGATGCAACTCTTTATTATGAAACATTAAAGAATTATCGTAAAGATAACGGAATTACATGGAATGATTCAGAATTAAAGAAAGCATATGAAAAATATATGAACGACTTAGTAGAAGCTGCTAAGAATCAA
>JAFUFG010000011.1 GCA_017470045.1 Bacilli bacterium
CCAAAGCCGCAAGGAAAAGGAACTATGGTTGGAAATGACGGAGATGGACATGCCAGAATTACAATCATAAAAAGAACCAGAAACAATATCGAACTAAAATTAAAATTCGATTTTCAAAAACTTACAGATTATACAATTGCTTATAACCTTGATGGAGGAACACTAAGTAATCCAATAGAAACATATACTAGAAATTCGAATGATATAACACTCCCAACTCCTACAAAATTAGGGTACACATTCAAAGGATGGGTAGGAGGAAAAAACTTATATAACATAAATGAAATAACTTATGCAATAAGTAAAAGTTTGGATATGGACACTGGAGAGGTAGTAGAACGTGGCGATAGTAATTGGAGAGTAAGTAGTTTTATTGAAGTGACAGGGAAAAACAATTATATACTTAGTGGATATTTAACACCGGAAAATTGGAATATGAGAATTTGTTTATATGATGAAAATCAGGTATTTATAAAGAGTTTAAATTATACAAATAAGGGAACACATTCAAATAATTATCCAATTTCTTCAGACCAAGGAATTTACTATATAAGATTACAAGCGTACTTTAATAAAAATTATGCAACAGCATATGATGCATCTACAATACAAATAGAGGAAGGCAATAAAAAAACAAACTATGAGGCATACATAAATACTCCAGGAGAAATAACAATACCAAAAGGTTCTCGTGGAAATAGAACATATACAGCAGTATGGGAGCCAATTGATTATAATATTGATTATGATTTGGATGGTGGATCTTTAGAAAATCCGATTAATACATACAATATAGAGAGTGATGATATCACATTGTCAACGCCAACCAAAGACGGGTATACTTTTACGGGATGGACAATAGGAAAAAATCTTTTTAATAATACTGGTTATACGAATAATGGAAGTGCAACATCACAGCGATTGAATGATGGTTCTATAAAAATAAATCCAAAAACAAATTCTGCGAGCGGTATTTATTTTGGATTAACTGGAAACTATTACTTAAAATATATATACTTAAAAGATTTCGTTTTATCTTTTGATCTAAAAGCTGACGTTGAGAAGAGAATAAGTGTGTGTATAGATAATAAAGGTGGTTCTTGCAAATATGTAGATCTTACAACATCATGGCAAAGGGTTTATCTAATTCAAAAGAATTTTGATAATAGCACATGGCATGCTTTTACGGTTTACAATAATTCTGGTAGTGGAACAAATACGACAGATTCATTCTACATTAGAAATATACAAATTGAGTATGGAGACACTAATACAGATTATGAATCTTACATAAGAACAGCTAACCCAAATGTCATAATTGAAAAAGGTTCAAAAGGAAACAGAATCTATTATGCAAATTGGAAGGATGTAACAGCGCCAACTTTGTCACTATCAAAAGAAACTTATATTGAAGGATTCGATAATTGGGAAACAACAAATGGTAGAATTGAAGATGATATTTTAATATTAGGAGAAGATAGTGAAACAGGAAATGCTAAGTCACCTTTCTATGAAACTAATTATGGAAGTTGGTATTATACATTTGACGCATATACGACAGGATACTTGAGTGAAGAAGATGTCACCAAAGGTGGAGTTCACACAGATGCTGACTTCTATAAAAGTACTACAGAGATGGTTAGAATTTCAGGTAACTTAACAAATGGATTTGCAAGTAATTTGGTACTAGGAGAATGGAAAAATGATATATCATTTAATGCATACAATAGAGGAAATGATGCTGGAGAAATGAAATATCTAAAGGTGAGATTCTCAACTGGTGATCAATGGTCTGCACCTGTAGTAAAAATAAGAAATCTAAAAATTCATGGAACCGCAATTCCAAATAGTTTCTATGATATATTAGTTTCTTCATCTGATAATGAAGGCGTAACAACTACGAAATATGCTAAAGGTAGTCAAACAGCAGATTACTTTAAGACAAATGGAGAAGATGTAACGGATAACCAAATAAGAGTAACAGAAAATGGAATTTATACAGTATACGTTGCTGATGCTGCAGGTAATTCTACAGTCAAAGAAATAGAGATAACAAACATAACGAATGCAGGTTAGTCTGCATTCTTTTTTATGAGAAAATATGATAAAATAGTAATGGTGAACAAAATGAAGGAAACGATTGGTGCGAAAGGTGGTTCTAGTGATCGTAAAAGATCCTTTCGCATTCGAAAAAAAAGAAAAGAAAAAGAATTAGAAAATGAAGAAATAAGAGAGTTAGAAGAAAGAGTTCGCAAACAACAAAGAAAAACTCTATTTTTAGTCGTGCCTTTAATTATTTTTGGAACAATCGCAAAGACACTAAGTCCATTTAAAACAGAAAAGAAAGTAGAGAAAAATAATACAGCAGGAAAGAAGAAAAATAAGAAACCACAAGTAGAAAGTAATGAAATTCAAATAGAAAAATCAAATATTAAAACAGAAAATGTGTCAGAAAAAGAGATAGTCCCTGAAAAGAAAGAATACGTTTGGAAGAAAAAAGAAGAGAAGATAATTCCAGAAGAAGAAAGAATTATTTTAGAAGAAAAACTAGAAAAAGAAATAACAAAAGCAAAATCCAATAAAATCGTAGAAGAATATGAAAGTAAGCTAAAAGAAATTCGTAGAAAAATTCGTAATAATTATTTTGAATCCGATATTCTAGACGATATAAAAGATATCGAGAATGATCCATCAGAAAAGAATTTAGAAAAATTAAATGAACTAATAGAGAAAATAGAATCTTTAAAAGAAAAGACAAAACAAGAAGAAAAAATTGAAATTGAAGAAGACTATTTATCCGTATTAGTAGAAGAAGACTTGGAAGAATTAAAATATCATAGAGAAGTAAAAGGAATTCCAAATCCTGAAATATTATATTCAATATCAGATAAAATAGTAGAACTAAAAGAAGTGGAAGAAAAACAAGAAGAAAAAGTAGAAGCAAAGAAACAGTTTATCGAACCAGAAATAGTAGAAGAAAGAAAAGAAAAAGCACATGATATGACATCTTTCCAAAATGATTTTGTAAAATTACAAAATGAACAAGATGAGATCTTAAAAGAAATACAAACTACGATAAAGAAAGATATACCTCCAATGAAAAAAATGAAAGTAGAAATAAATGGAATGCAAATGAGTTCTGCGATTGTTTTACGAAGAATTCGTAAACAGATGCGTATTCCAGGGGTTCGTAGTGGAAGAAAAATTGTGAATCTAGCAACATCATTTCTTTATTATAATTCGTTACTACATAGCGTGAAACCTAGAAAAGTAAGATATAAAAATATTGAAATAAAAGACTATTCAAAAGAGATTGAAAAGAATATTAGCGATATGGATAACGTTTTATCTCAAATAAGTAAAACAACAAATCAAATTGAATTAGTAATTAAACAGTTACAAGAAAGATATGGAGAATATCAGGATACCAAAGAATTTCAAAAATTATTAGATAACTTAAATAAAATGAAAAAAGCCCTAGAAGAAAAAGAATTTGAAATTAAAAAATTAAAGTTAGAACAAGAAAAGAGATTAGAAAGAGAAAAGAATCCTGCAAAAGTTTATAAGCGATAATTGACAAATCAATATGTAAACTTTTGTCTAAAGATTTCAAATTAATCATAATTAAAACCAATTATGATATAATTTACCATGAGAACGGAGGAAATAAAATGTTATTATTAACCAAGACAATTGTAGCCGCAATGTTAGGTTTTTTACTTTCCGTAATACTTGGATTAATCTTAATCCCAATATTAAAAAGTTTAAGAGTAGGGCAAAAAATTAGTATCTTTGTAGGAGAATCACATCGTAAAAAAGAAGGAACTCCTACTATGGGTGGACTTATCTTCATTCTTCCAACAGTACTAGTTACACTCGCATTAATTTTAACGGATAAAGTAGCTTATACATCAAACCTAGGAATTGTATTATTAGTATTTATCGGATATGCTTGTATCGGATTCCTAGATGACTTTTTATCGATTCGAAAAGGTGATAATGAGGGCTTAACAACGTATCAAAAATTATTCATGCAAGTATTAATAGCAATTGGATTTTTCTATATTTATATGAGAAGTGGAGGACAAACATCATGGGTTGTTGGTACACTACATATTGATTTAGAATTAGGTTGGTTGTATGGACTTGCAATTCTATTTGTACTTGTAGGTGCAAGCAACGCTGTTAACTTAACAGATGGTTTAGATGGATTAGCTGGAGGTTTAGCAGCAATCGCAATGGTAGCTTACAGTTTAATATCCTTAACGGTTGGCTTTGAAGAAATCGGAATATTTGGTCTAATTCTTACTGGTAGCATCATGGGATTCTTAGTGTTTAATAGTCACCCAGCTAAAATCTTTATGGGTGATACAGGATCCTTAGCTTTAGGAGCTGCCATGGGAGCAATCGCAATTTTGACACATCGTGAATTAACATTATTAGTAGTTGCTGGTATCTTCATTGTAGAAACACTATCCGTAATCATTCAAACATTCTGGGTAATGGTATTCCATAAGAAGTTATTCTTAATGACTCCATTACATCATCATTTTGAAAAATTAGGATGGATTGAAACCGATATTGTTAGAATGTTCTGGGTATTAGGATTAGTTTTAGCAATGGCTGGTATAATCTTTGGAGTATGGTTATAAAAGAACGTAAGTTCTTTTTTTATTGTAATAAAACAATTTCTCTTTTATAATGAAAGTGGTGTTGAATATGAAGATAAAATGGAAAAAGCAATGGATAATAACCATAATGGAATATGTTTTAGCATTATTAGTAGCAGCTTTAATGACTTTAAAACTAATTGATGGAGCATATATCCAAAATGATATATTCTTTGATTTAAAGACAGGGGAAAGTATATTAAAATATGGAGTAGATTTTAAAGATCATTTTAGTTTTATCCCAAACTTAATCTATACTTATCACCATTGGCTATATGATGTAATTTTTTATTTACTTTATAAGAAATTTGGCTTTGTAATGATTAAATATCTATTTACAGGAATCTTCTTCTTCTTTGGAAGCGTTGTGTTCTATGTAAATAAAAGATTAACAAATTCAAATTTATTAGGAACTATAGTAATGTATCTAACATTCTTTTTAGCAACCCATTTTTTACAAACAAGAGTACAAAGTATTACATATGGATTATTATTACTAGAATATTTATGTATCGATCAATTATATCAAAAAGGGAAAAAAAGATATTTTATTCCGTTATTTTTAATCGGAATCATTATTGCGAATCTTCATATGCCAGTATGGATTCTATCATTAGTTTTTTTCTTACCATTTCTAGCAGAAATGATTCTATATTATATTGCAAAACTATGGAAGAAAAAGAATAATTATGAAATCGATAACACAGCAAATTGGCTTTATTTATTAATTGCATTTGCAATTGTTGCAGTTACTGGATTATGTACTCCATTAAAACTATATCCATACACATTCTTCTTAAAATGTATGAATAATGATACATATACATTTATTAATGAAATGCAAAAAACAGCGCTAATTACTTATAAAAATCAATTGATAATGATGGTAATTGGAGTAATTGGAGTATATTTAAAAATATTCAAATTAAAAATAAGAGATTTTTGTTACTTAATAGGATTATTCCTAATGAGCTTAATGGC
>JAFUFG010000107.1 GCA_017470045.1 Bacilli bacterium
ATTTTCTCTTTTTAATTTTTGTTCTGTTTTTTGTTAATTTTCTTTGATAGAATCTTTTTTCATCTTCAGTTAATTCACTATATTCCTTTTCACTTAATTCTTGCTTTCTTGTTTGAATTGCAAAATAAGTTTGACCTAAAGCAACTACTTTTTTCTTAGGATTTGCATTCTGCATGATAAGATAGCAGGCATATCTGGTAAGATAATAATCAACTAACTTTTGAACATTGCCATTACCACCTACTATCGGTTTCCTGAATTCAGGAAACTCTTCTTCTTTTATCTTTCCACTTTTTTCACATGCAATCATTGCATTCTGTATCACCTTGTGAAAATTTTCCCATTTTTTGTATTCTAGCAAGATCATTAGTTCTCTTGCCTCCCAATATTCGATACCTCTTGCATCTATTCGTTTGATGCTTTCAAATGTTTTGTTTTGTGTAATTTCTTGCATTTTTAAGCCTCCTCTTTCAAGATTAATATAACGTACATTTGTTCGCTTGCCAACGTTACTGATTTTGCAACAAAAAAAAGAAGTTCTTAGACTTCTTTTTGTTCTAGTATTTTGTATAAAATTTGGTATAGAGAAATAGCTTCTTCTTGAGTTAGATTGATACAACTTCCGATTTCTTCTGGTATATGAGTTGCTTTTTTCTTTAACTCTTCTCCTTCTTTCGTAATCTTTACTTCTAGATTTCTTTCATCCTTTGATGCTTTTGTTCTAGTGATATACCCTTTACTTTCTAATTTCTTTAGTAACGGAGTTAGAGTACCGGAATCTAAGAATAATCGTTCTCCTAGACTTTTTACATTTACTTGTTTTTCTTCCCATAAAACCATCATTGTAATGTATTGGGTATAGGTTAAATCTAATTTTTCTAATAAAGGACGATATTTTCTTATAATTTCTTTACTTGCTGCATACAATGGGAAACATAACTGATTTTCTAATTTTAATGAATCCATTACTTCATCTCTTTCATAGCGGTTGTTGCAGCAATTGCTCCATCGGATACTGCTGTTGTTAATTGACGTAGTTCTTTTACTCTAGTGTCTCCTGCTACATAGATTCCATCTGTTAAAGTATGAACTCCATCATCAGACTTAATATATCCATCTACTAATTCTACAACATTAGCGAATATTTCATTTTTAGGAGCTTGTCCAACTGCGATAAATAATCCATTTACATCAATGGTATTTCTTTCTCCATTTGTATCAACTACGATACTTTCTAAACGTTCTGTTCCATTTAGTTCTACAACGTTACTATTTAAAATAAATTCTACATTTTCCTTTTGTTTTAATTCTTCTACATAAGTATCTTCTCCACGGAATGTATCTCTTCTATGAATTAAATATACTTTTTCTGCAATATTGGATAAGTAAATTGCATCTTCTAATGCAGTATTTCCACCACCTACTACAGCCACGGTTTTCTTTTTATAGAAATTCCCATCACAAGTAGCACAATAAGATAATCCTTTTCCGATAAACTCTGCCTCACGTGGTACTCCTAAACGTCTATTTTCTGCACCAGTTGCGATAATAATACTTTTTGCTTGATAGGTACCGTTACTCGTAGTTACGGATTTATCTTTGTCAATTTTTGTTACAGCTTCAAACTGAATTTCTCCTCCAAAAGAAGTTACTTGATTATATAAAGCAGTTGCATAATCAAAACCACTGATACTTGGAATTCCTGGATAATTTTCTATCTCTGCAGCATTTACGATTTGGCCACCGTAAGTTTTTCCTTCCAATACTAATACTTTCTTATTTCCTCGTAGAGCATAGATTGCTGCAGTAAGTCCTGCAGGTCCTGCACCTACTATGATAATGTCATACATGTTGTACCTCCTTAGATTAATTTTTCAATATCACTTTCCATAATCATTGGATCTTCGATTGGAGAATATCTTCCTACTACATTTCCTTCACGATCTACTAAGAATTTTGTAAGATTCCATTTAATA
>JAFUFG010000108.1 GCA_017470045.1 Bacilli bacterium
AATGTTCAAGATGGATTAGTAATGGCAAATATCAATAACGTAGACTGTATTGTTGCAGTTGGTGGTGGAAGTGTTATTGATACAGCAAAAGCAATTTCCATTATTATGACAAATCCAGAATTTAATGATGTAGTTAGTTTGGATGGAGTAGCAAATACTCAAAATAAAGGATTACCTTTATTCGCATTACCAACTACGGCAGGTACTGCTGCAGAAGTAACAATTAATTATGTTATTACCGATGAAACTAGAACAAAGAAAATGGTATGTGTAGATGTACATGATATTCCAGTATGTGCAATTATCGATCCAGATTTAATGGATGGTATGCCACCAATGTTAGCAGCATCTACTGGTATGGATGCTTTAACACATGCAATGGAAGGATACATTACAAAAGCTGGATGGTTAATTCCAGATATGTTCCATGTTAATGCAATGGCATTAATTTATAAGAATCTTGAAAAAGCAGCAATGAAGAAAGATAAAGTAGCTATTGAAAAAATGGCTTATGCACAATATATTGCTGGTATGGGATTCTCTAATGTAGGACTTGGAATTGTACATTCTATGGCACATTCTCTAGGAGCTTACTTTGATACTCCACATGGAATTGCCAATGCGTTATTACTTCCACACGTAATGAGATTTAACGGGCAAGTTTGTCCTCAATTATTTAGAAACATGGCAAATGCTATGGGAATTGATATTACGGATACAACAGATCAAGAAGCAATTGATAGAGTAGTTATGGCAATCAAAAACTTATCAGTAAGTTTAGGAATTCCTCAAACATTAAGAGAAATTGGTATTCCAGAAGAAATGATTCCAACTCTAGCAAATCAAGCAATCAATGATGCGTGTACTCCAGGTAACCCAAGAAAAGTTACAGTAGAAGATATTATCAATCTATATAAAGAAGCTTATTAAAAGTAGAAAGAGGTTAAATTATGTTAAAGTCAAAAGTAGGACATAGTACCAATATCAATAGTTTTGATGCCGGAGCTCATTCTGCTGCAAGAGCTTCAGAAGGTATGATGAATGCAAAATTAGGACTTCTATATACATCTTGTAAAAATGATGTTAAAGAAGTAGTGAAAGGAGCAAAATCTGTATTTGATGCTCCAATCATTGGATGTACTAGTAGTGGAGCTATGATGACATCTGATGGAATCATTACTGGAGAAGATGGTTTTGCAGGAATGATGGTTTTGGATGATGCTGATATGACAGTAGGTGTTGCTTGTCATGAAGCTGGAAAAGATCCAAGAGCAATCGGACGTAAAGTTGCAATTGAAGCAGTAGAAAGTGCAAAAACAACTAGAGCACCTGCATACTTCTATATGGTAGCTAGTCCAAAAGAAGAAGAAGAATACTTAATGGGTATTCAAGATGTTATCGGAAGAGTTCCTTGTTTTGGAGGAAGTGCTGCTGATGACACAGTAGAAGGAAATTGGAAGATTTTCTGTGATGATAAAGTAATTAGTGATGGTGTTGCAGTAGCATTCTTCTATACAGATAATGAAATTGTTACATCATACACTGGTGCATATAATGAAACTAGAAATGTAGGAATTATTACAGAAGTAAAAAATGATCGTACTCTAGTAAGTATTGATGGAATTTCTGCATTAAAGAAATATGCACAATGGACAAATACAAAACCAGAAACATTAAAAGGACAAAATCTTTTAGTGGAATCTATTACAAAACCATTAGGAGTAAAAGATCCATTAGGAAACTTAACAGTAATTCGTCATCCAATGTTTGGTAACGATATGGGTACAAAAACAACAGCAGATGACACAATTACATTAGGAAATAAAGTAGTTCCAGGAACTGCAATTATTCAATTAGAAGCAACAGTAGATGAATTAATTGATTCTACTGGAGAAACTCTAAGAGATGTAAGAAAACAATTATATACAGAACCAGCTGCTTATGTTTTAATTCACTGTGGTGGAAGAAAACTAGGTATTGGAGACAGAATGGAAGAAGTATATAAACAATTAGTAAAAGAAGCAAAAGGAGTTCCATTCATAACAGTATTTACGTTTGGAGAATATGGTTATGATGAACATTCTGCAAATATTTGTGGAGGATTAATGTTATCATTCACAGCATTTGGTAAGAATTAGGAGGCTAGCATGAGAAATCTTGTAAATGGTAGAGAATTTGATTCCAGTGATGGAGAAGCCATTGAAGTAAGAAATCCTGCAAATAATCAACTAATCGCAACTGTTCCAAGTTCTACAGAAGAAGATGTAGACTATGCAGTAAAACACGCAGTAGAAGCTCAAAAACTATGGGCAGAAGTTCCTTTACATGAAAGAGGAAGAATCTTAGAGCGTTTTGCGAATTTAGTAGAAAGAGATGCAGAGACACTTGCTATCACGTTATGTCGTGAAACTGGTAAACCAATCAAAGAGGCAAGAGCAGAAGTAGCAAATACGCGTACTTTTGTTAGTGCTTATGTGGAAAAAGCAAAACACTTATATGGAATTAATATTCCAACTGGTAATGAGCCAGGTCAAGAAAAAACAATGCAATTTACAATCCGTCAACCAATCGGAGTAGTAGCTTGTATTATTCCATTTAATTTCCCATGCGATCTATTCGGACAAAAAGTTCCAAGTGCATTGATTATGGGAAATGCGGTTATTGTAAAACCATCTTCTTGTAATCCACTAACAATACATAAATACTGCTTACTATTAAGAGAAGCTGGTATTCCAGATGGAGTAATTAATTGTATCTCCGGAGAAGGACCAGTTGTTGGTCAAGCTTTAGCAAGACATAAAGGTGTTCATTTAGTAAGCTTAACAGGATCTACTCAAGTAGGAAAAGAAACAATGGCTACTGCTTCAAGAAACCTAACTCATGTATCTCTTGAATTAGGTGGAAATGATGCTTTCATTTTAGATAAAGATGGAAATATTGATTTAGCCGTAGAAGAAGTAGTATGGGGTAGATTATATAATGCAGGACAAGTATGTTGTGCATCAAAAAGATTCCTAGTACATAAAGATATTGCGAATGAATTTATTAATCGAGTAATTACTCGTATTAGTAGAATTAAAGTGGGAGATCCAATGAGTGAAAGCACTCAAATAGGATGTCTAATTAATGAACAAGCCGCAATTCGAGTACAAGAACAAGTAAAACAAACAGTAGAAGAAGGAGCAAACCTTTTATTCGGAGGAAGAAGAAAAGGAGCTTATTATGAACCTACTGTATTAACAAATGTTACAAGAAATATGGAAGTCATGAAAGATATGGAAATCTTCGGACCAGTAATTCCTATCTGTACATTTGATGATATTGACGAAGCAATTGAAATTGCAAACCAATCTACTTATGGATTATGTGGAAGTATTATTACCAATAATATGAATACTGCTTTTAAAGTAGCAACCAAATTAGAAGTAGGTGGAGCAGTAATCAATGGTGCAAGTTTCTTCCGTTCTGCAGAAATGCCATTCGGTGGATGGAAAAATTCTGGAATTGGAAATGAAGGAATTGCATCAACACTAGAAGAAATGTCTAGAGTAAAAACAATCGTCTTAAAAAATGTATTACAATAGAGTACGCAAGTACTCTTTTTTTGACAAAAAAACAAAAATAAGATATCATATCATACCCAGAGGTGATACTATGGCAAAAATATATTCCAATGGAAAATCTTTAGCAAACACAGAAAAAATGGCCATCGTATATGACTATATCGCAGATCATTATGAGACTTGTAAAACTTTAGTAGAAGATATTAAAGAAAAAAGAATGAGTAGAGAAGACAAAAGAATGGTTTTCTCCGGTGAACAATTATCGATTACAGATAAATTAAGATATAAACCATTAATTCGTAGAAACGAAGAAATCCTAAAAGAAGTAAAAGATTTAGGACCAGAAGAATTTATCTTAGGTTTAAGTTCTTTTATCGATATCAATCGTAAATACGAATCTGAAGAAAAAGTATCTGCATCTATGAAAAATCTAGCATCTTTCCAAAGAAGATTAAAAGAGTTAGGTTTTGAATCCGCATTTATTTCAGATGATAGTTCATCTTTAAATATGCAATTAAGATTCGAAGAAAACTTTATTACAGATGGAGAAATAGCAGATTATAATGTCGTAGATCCAGGGGTATTCTAAAATTTATTTGGAGATGATTCTCAAAGATTAGAAGTACAATTAAAAGATGCATCATTTGTGATCGTAAAAGAACTAGATAGTTTCCGTGATAAAGAATCATTTACAGAAAGAGCTTATGTTCTAAGTAATTATCCAAGTCAAAATAAATTGAAGAGTGAAACCAAAGAATCACTATTCCAAAAAGAACATCCATTAATGAAAGAATTACATCAATATATTCAAGAAGAAGATTA
>JAFUFG010000109.1 GCA_017470045.1 Bacilli bacterium
ATCTTTTTCTTGTTGCATTTTTGTTAATGTATCTAAGAATTCTACTTGATCTTCTTTGGAGATTGTTACTCCTTCTAATTCAAACTCATTTACGAATGATAGTTTTTGTTCTTTTGATAAAGTTTGATACATTTCCATTGGATTATCTGCTGTTGGAACTGATTCTATTTCCTTTGGAATATTTAAATGAGCGTAGATTTCTTTTGTTATTTTTTCTACATTTTCTACTCTTGGTTTAATTCCTTCTGAAATAACATCTGTTACATCAGCAAGTTTATTTGGAGCAACCGTTGATAATGCTGCTGCAAGTAATGCAAGGATGATAGAGATTACTAGAAGCACTCTCCATTTATCTAGATTTTGAAATAGACGAAGAGTACTACCCTTAAAATCATTTACTTTTTCAATTTTCTGATTTGGTCTAGGCATTTTCTAATTCCTCCTCACTTAATTGAGATAGTGCAATTTCTTTGTATACTTCACAAGATTTTAATAATTCTTTATGAGTACCAATTCCTACACATTCTCCTTTGTCTAATACTACGATTTTATCGGCATTCATGATGGTTCCAATTCTTTGAGCAACAATCATACTAGTAGCATCTTTTGTATATTTTTTTAATTCTTTACGAAGCGTAGAATCGGTTTTATAGTCTAGTGCTGAGAAAGAGTCATCAAAGATATAGATTTCTGGGTCTCTTGCGATTGCTCTAGCGATGGACAATCGTTGTTTTTGTCCACCTGATACGTTGGTTCCACCTCTTGCGATGTGAGATGCGTATTTCTCATCCATCTTTTCTACAAAGTCTTTTCCTTGAGCTACTTTAATTGCTTCTTTTACTTTTTCTAGAGATGGTTTTTCTTTTCCATTATCTCCATAAGCTACATTTTCTTCTACGGTACCAGTAAACATTACAGCAGTTTGAGGAATATAACCGATACGATTATTTAATTCTTTTTGTTCATATTCTTTTACATTAATGCCATCGACAAAGACTTCTCCATCTGTTGCATCATATAATCTTGGAACTAAATTGATTAATGTTGATTTACCAGAACCAGTAGAACCAATAAAAGCAATGGTTTCACCCTTTTCTACCTTAAAACTGATATTTTTTAGAATATATTCATCGGCGTCTGGATATTTAAAACTTACATCACGGAATTCTACCGTTCCAGTTTCTGAAGTTTCTCCTTTGAAGTTTCCAGATTTTACAGATACGTCTTCTTCTAATACTTCATTAATACGTTTAGCAGATACTTGTGCACGTGGTAAGATCATAAAGATCATTGTTAACATTAGGAATGAGATAATTACTTGCATTCCATAACTTGAGAATACTACCATATTACTGAACACATTAATCTTATCTATCATATTGCATTGAATAATTAGATAAGCTCCTACAACATAAATTAATAAGTGTTGGAAATGCATAACAAAGTTCATAATTGGATCCATTATTGCGAATGTTCTTGTTACTTTTAAATGGATTCCTGTAATATCTTCGTTTACTTCATCAAAACGTTTTTCTTCAAATTTTTCTGCGTTGAATGCATGAATTACACGAATACCAGTTATATTTTCTCTAGTAACTCCATTTACTTTGTCTGTTAATGCTTGAATCTTAGCAAATCTTGGAGATACAGTGCGAATGATAATGAAGTTTGTTACTACAATAATTACAACACCAGCTGCAGTAATTAAACTTAATTCTCCACTCTTTCCTAATATCTTCATTAAAGCCCAAATTGCCATTACTGGGGATTTAATCATCATTTGTAATCCCATTGCAAGTAATGTTTCAATTTGCGTTACGTCATTTGTTGTTCTAGTAATTAAACTACTAGTTTGGAATTTCTTAATTTCTGCTAATCCGAAATCTTCTACTTTTGCAAATATTTTTCTACGGATTGTTCTTGAGAATCTTGCAGATAAAAGGGATGTTAAATACCCAACTACTACGGTACATATTAGACTGCTTACTGCACAGGCTAACATATATCCTCCAGCTGTTAGGATTTCTTTCATGGTACTATCTTCTGTTTGTACTAATCTTGTTATTTCACTCATATATTCTGGCATTCTTAAATCTAAGAATACGGAGAATACAACTAATGCAATAACACCGATTATGATCATAATATCTTTCTTTTCAAAATTTTGAAATAATTTAATCATGGTTCCTCCTTATGATATTTTCTTTCATTCTCTTTAGTGTTCTTCGAAACTCTTGAATCTCTTCTTGGGATAGATCCTCTGTTGCGACTTTTTCGATTTCTTGGATTTTCTTTTTTCCCTCATGAAAATGTTTTTTTGCATTTTCTTCTAGTTCAATCTTCTTCGTTCTAGTATCCTCTTTGGAAGAAGTTCTCTTTATAAGATTATGCTTTTCCATAGTTCCTAATACCCCAGAGATGGTTGCTCTGGAAAGGTTTAATTTCTTCTCGATATCCTTTTGATATATCGATTCTTCTTGATGTTCTAATAGATATTTTAAGATGCGATGTTGTGTACCAGATATGGGAATATCAATTGGATTATTTCGAAATAGTTCTTTTCCTACTAAACCTTGAAATTCTTTTATTTCAAATAGTACAGATTTTTCTTTCATATAACCACCTTTTTCCATTATATTACTCCTAACTTTTTTGTCAATGCCCTTACAATATTTTTTGCATAAAAAAAGAGATTAGTCATCTATTCTTCCAAAAATCAAAATTAATCGAATAATTTCAATTACCGTTGTTGCAACAGAAGAAACATAAGTTAAAGATGAA
>JAFUFG010000110.1 GCA_017470045.1 Bacilli bacterium
TCATCAATTGAAGTATTAGCATCTTCTCTATCTTCAGCCTCTTCGATTTCTTTTAATTGTAATGTTTCACCTTCGTCATTGATAATAGAAATATCTAATCCTAAAGCTTGGAATTCTTTCATCAATACTCGGAATGATTCAGGAACACCTGCTTGATTAATTTCATTACCCTTAACGATAGATTCATATACTTTAACACGACCTACAACATCATCTGATTTGTAAGTAATAATTTCTTGTAATGTATGTGCAGCACCATATGCATATAATGCCCAAACTTCCATTTCACCAAATCTTTGTCCACCAAATTGTGCTTTACCACCAAGAGGTTGTTGTGTAACTAAAGAGTAAGGTCCGGTAGAACGAGCATGTAATTTATCATCAACCATGTGGTGTAGTTTAATCATGTACATAACACCAACGTTGATTCTATGATCAAATGGTTCACCAGTACGACCATCATATAGAACGGTCTTACCATCTTCATCCATTCCAGCTTCTTTCATCATAGCTTGAATGTCATCAATATGAGCACCATCGAATACTGGAGTAGCAATATGAACTCCTAATTTCTTACAAGCCATACCCATATGTACTTCAAGGATTTGTCCAAAGTTCATACGAGAAGGAACACCTTGTGGGTTTAACATAATATCAACTGGAGTACCATCTGGTAAATATGGCATATCTTCTTGTGGAAGAATAAGAGAAATAACACCTTTGTTACCATGACGTCCAGACATCTTATCTCCAACTTGAATCTTTCTCTTTTGGATAATATAAACACGGATAACTTTACTTACTCCTGCAGGTAATTCATCATTATCTTTTCTAGAGTAAATCTTAATATCGTGAACAATACCATCTCCACCATGTGGAACACGTAATGATGTATCACGAACTTCACGAGTTTTTTCTCCAAAGATTGCATGTAATAATTTTTCTTCTGAAGTTAATTCAGCCATACCTTTTGGAGTAACTTTACCAACTAAGATATCTCCTTCTTTAACTTCTGTACCAATTGTTACAATACCATTTTCATCTAAGTTACGACGAGCTTCTTCACTAACATTTGGAATGTCTCTTGTGATTTCTTCAGGTCCTAACTTCGTTTCACGACATTGCATCTCATAATCTTCAAGATGTAATGAAGTATATTTATCATCTTTTACTAAGTTTTCATTTAAGATAACAGCATCCTCATAGTTGTATCCATTAAATGTCATGAATGCTACTGTCATATTCTTACCTAATGCTAATTCACCTTTATCAGTAGAGTTACCATCAGCTAAGATTGTCTTATCAGCTTTTACTTTGTCACCAACATGAACAATTGGTCTTTGATGCATACAAATACTTGAGTTTGCTAATTCAAAGTTTGCTAAAGTATAAGTATCTTTACCTTCTTTTGTCTTAACAACGATCTTCTTAGCATCTGCATATTCAACAACACCATCGTTCTTAGCAACGATTTCAACACCAGAATCTTTTGCAGCAATAAATTCAACACCAGTTCCAACATATGGAGCTTCAGTCTTAATTAATGGCATAGCTTGACGTTGCATGTTTGCTCCCATCAATGCACGAGTTGCATCATCGTGTTCAAGGAATGGAATACAACTTGTAGTTACAGAAACAACTTGTTGTGGACTAACGTCAATATAATCAACTTGTTCTGGTTTTGCTAAAATGTTTTCACCTCTGAAACGTGCATTAACTTGTTCATCAGTAATCTTACAATCTACTACTTTACGATATGGAGTCATAATGAAACCATATTCATCAATTTTTGCATAACTTGCTAAAGAAGTAATAAGTCCGATATTTGGTCCTTCTGGAGACTCAATTGGACAAATTCTTCCGTAGTGAGAAGCGTTAACGTCACGAACTTCAACACCAGCTCTATCTCTAGATAATCCACCTGGACCTAACGCAGATAAACGACGTTTATTAGTTAATTCTGCAATTGGGTTCGTTTGATCCATGAATTGAGATAATTGTGAACTACCAAAGAACTCTTTCATAGCAGCAGTTACTGGACGAATATTAATTAAAGTCTTAGGAGTAACTTCTTCCATTTCTTGAGTAGTCATACGTTCACGAATAACTCTTTCCATACGAGATACACCAATTCTAAATTGGTTTTGTAATAATTCACCAACTTGACGAATACGACGATTTCCTAAATGGTCGATTTCATCATAATTACCAACACCATGTAATAAATTTAAATAATATGATACAGAAGCATAAACATCTGAAATTGTTAAACGTTTAACATCAATACTTTGATCATTTCCAATAACTTTAAGTGTTTTCTTCTTTTCATTAGGATCATAAATCTTAAGTACTTGAATCTTATTAAAGTTATCTAAATCTTCATTAACGATTGCTTCTTGTACACCATATCCGTTTGCTAATACATCTTTTAATTCTTCAATATTAGCTTTTGTAATTAAAGTACCTTTTTCAAATACCACATTACCATCAACTTTAATATCTTCTGCTAAAGTTTGATCTAATAAACGATCAGCAATATTTAATTTACGATTAAATTTATAACGACCAACTTTTGCTAAATCATATCTAAATTCATCAAAGAATCTAGTAATAATCTGGTTCTTAGAAGAATCAAGTGTAGCAGGTTCCCCTGGTCTTAATTTTTCATAAATTTCAATTAATGCTTCATCTGTATTCTTAGTAGAATCTTTAGCAATTGTATTTTTTAGATAATCATCTTCACCGAACATAGCGAATATGTCTTCATCACTTGATAAACCAAATGCTCTAAGTAAAGTTGTTAAAGCAACTTTTCTAGTTCTATCAATTCTTACATATAGAACGTCTCTTGCATCAGCTTCGAACTCTAACCAAGTACCTCTTGTTGGAATAATTTGGGAAGTTATTAATTCACGTCCATTTTTATCTACTTCACGATTGAAGTATACACTTGGAGAACGAACTAATTGAGAAACAATAACACGTTCAGCACCATTGATAACAAAAGTACCACTATCTGTCATCATTGGCATATCACCCATGAAGATTTCTTGTTCTTTTACTTCACCAGATTCACGGTTAAATAAACGAACTTCAACTCTTAAAGGTGCAGAATAAGTAGTTTCTCTATCTTTGCTTTCTTTAATAGAATATCTAGGTTCATCAAAATGATAATCACCAAATTCTAATGATAAAGTACCAGAGAAATTTTCAACAGGAAATAAATCTTCGAATACTTCTTTGATACCAGTCTCAATAAACCATTTGTAAGATTTCTTTTGAATTTCTAATAAATCTTTTAATTCATACGAATTTCTGATTCTAGAGAAATTTCTTCTTTCTCTATAGTCACCACTCTTAACTATCTTATAAGACACTATCTAATTCACCCCACACATTATTTTTTTCTTTATTATAGAGAACACTCTATAATAAAAAAACCTTTGCTCTTTTCAAGCACATTAACTTTAGTATACGTTTTTTCTAGGTCGACTAATAGCGATTTTGCGCCTTGTTCTTTTCGAATTACTAAGAAAAGCTTCCCATTCTCTTCTAAGTGATCTTTCGCATTCATCACTATATCATAGACAACTTTTTTTCCAGCCCTTATCGGAGGATTGGTAACAATAGTAGTATATTTGTCCGTTACATTCGAATAAGCAAAACTTTCAAACGCACGAATATTTTGACAATGATTTAATGCAATATTACGATCGCACAAATGTAATGCACGACGATTCACATCAACCATATCAACTTTTGCATCTAAAATCTTATTCAATACAATTCCAAATACACCATAACCGCAACCCATATCAAGAATTTTGCCTCCAACTTCTTCAAGCGGGATTGTTTCAAGAAGAAGTCTACTGCCAAAATCCAAACCATCTTTGGAAAATACTCCATTATCGGTCAAAAATGAGAACTTAGCTCCTAACACAAAACAAGTATGTTCCTTTACATTACTAGGTAAGTTCTCATTAGTAAAATATTGCCCCATTTTATCGCCTCGAACCTAAAAAAAGAAAAAGATAACCACATAAAAAATTATATAGTTATCTCCTTTCGCAACATATATTATCGCAATTTTATATTAAAGTCAATATTTTTTTCACACAAAAGTGATATAAATTCATTATATAATAAATAGAAAAAATAATCAATACTATTTTACACTCGATTCATAAGACACAAAAAAAGTCACTTATGTGACCGAGTTTCTTTTATATTTAATTTTTATATTATCAGTATAAGAATTAAACATACTTACCATGAAGAGTTTTCTTTCTCTCAACAATACTCATATTCTAGTCTCAATAAACTTAACCTTTAAGACAAAATATATCGAATAATTATAGTATTTATATTTTTTAGATTTTTTGATCTATTTAATATAAATACAGATAAGCGAATATATTTATTATTAGAATACACTTTCATTATAGTATAGAGAAATACTCTTGTCAACACAATTTTAAAAAAAAGCAAAAAAAAGTATGGCCAATGATTATACCATACACCA
>JAFUFG010000111.1 GCA_017470045.1 Bacilli bacterium
AAGCTAAGAACTTATTTTTTAGTTTAATAAGGGAGTGAAATTATGATTAGTTCAAACGATTTAAAAAATGGAATTACAATCGAATATGAAGGAGCTATCTATGTAGTTCTTGAAACTCAACACGTAAAACCTGGAAAAGGTGCAGCAATCGTTAAAGCAAAACTTAAAAATCTAAGAACTGGTGCTATTTTTGAACAAACTTTTAACGCAGGTGTTAAAGTAGCAACAGCAAGAATTGAAAAACAATTAATGCAATATCTATATAACATGAGTGATGTTTATTATTTCATGAATATGGAGTCATATGAACAATTAGAATTACAAGCTTCACAAGTAGGAGATGCTTCAAAATTCTTAAAAGAGAACTTAGAAGTTTATATTACTTCATATGAAGGAGTAGTTTTACGATTAGATTTACCAGATTATGTTACTTTAACAGTTACTCATACAGACCCAGCTGTAAAAGGAAATACAACAAACAACGCATTAAAAGATGCAGATACAGAAACTGGTTTAATGGTAAGAGTTCCATTATTCGTAGAAGAAGGAGAACAAATTATTGTTTCTACTTCAGATGGAAAATACGTATCAAGAGCATAATAATATGCTCTTTTTTTATTGCTCTACTGTTATAATAAAAATAGGGTGATAATATGGAACAATCTGAAATCGATAAAACTGTACTAAGAAAAATGTCGATTGGAATTTTTATTACATTTTTTGTAATGGGGATGATTATAAGTACTCTTGGAAGTTATATAAAGACTGAAATAGATAATTTTATAATAACAATACCAGAAGAAGAAAGAGTTTATACAGAGGCAACGATTACAAAAATAGAAACATATGGATCCGGTGAAAACACAGAGTATGATGTATATGGAATATTAAAAAATGATGAAGAAGAAAAAGAAAGAGAGCTTAATTTTTATTATACAGGGTTAGCTAAAGGAAAAACAATTGAAGTTTATTACCGAGAAGGAGATTTAAGTTATATCACTTGTAAAGAAGTCGAGTTTCCGATAGGAGGACCAGACAAAAACGTATTAAACACAATATTTAATGTATCATTAGTTGGATTCATCATTACAATGATTACTACAATTGGATTTAAACTTAAGAAGTTAATTTAATAGGAGAATATATGGAAGCTAAGAAAATCTGTTATTTAGTATTTGGAATACATAATCTAATAGGAATAGTTATTCTATTAGTAATGTTCTGTATCTTTCATGCGATTTCAATACCAAAAGAAAATAGAATCTATACACAAGCAAAAATAATTGAAATATCAGAGATAGGGGACAATCATAAGGTTAAAGCGATTGTTGTATATAATGAGGATGATGAAAAAACAGTAGAGTTGAATTTCTATGATAGTCGAATGAAAAAAGGCGATACCATAGAAGTTTATTACGATAAAAATAATCCAAGTGATATAGGAGCAACAATGATGGATGATGTAGTTCCATACTTCTACATAATTCCAGGATTCTTTGTAGTAGAAGGTTTTATTGGAGTAATGGCTACTTATTTCATTAATAAGAAAAGAGAAAACGTCTAAAAGCGTTTTTCTATTCGAAAAAAAAGAATAATCTAGGAAAAAAGAAGAGAATTGTTGTATAATGAAGATATAAGAAAGATTGGTGTATCAAATGGCAAAAAGAAAAAGAAAAAAACAAGCAAAAAAAGACTTTACATTTAGTGCAAATATATATGGAATTTTATTAATTCTAGCTGCAGTACTAGGAATAGGAAAATATGGACCAGTAGGAAGGTTTATTACATCTTTTGCTATCTTCTTAGTAGGATCTCTATATATTCCATTCTTAGTAATGTTATTTGTAATAGGAGGATACCTGCTAATTAAAAGAGATTGGCCAGAATTCTTCTCAACCAAATTAATCGGTATTTACTTATTTGTAATTGGATTATTAATCCTAATGCATCAAAAATTTGTAACCGTAAATAATTCTAATATGATGGATATCTTTCAAGCAACGATTGATCAATTGGTATTAGCCTTCCATGAAGTAATGGAAAGAGGAACACTAAGTGATTGGCTTGGAGTAGGTGGAGGAGTAATCGGAGGAGTATTCGCAATCCTTTTCGCCAAGTTATTCTCTGTAACTGGAATGCAAATTGTATCATGGGTATTCATTATAGTTGGTATATTTATGTTTACAGGATTCTCAATCGTAGACTTTGTTCAAAATAACATGATGTTGAAGAAAGAAAAGAAGGAGAAAGAAAAAGAAGAAAAAACAAAGGAGAAAGAAGAAGAAAACAAATCTCCATTTAGTAATAAAGAACCAATCATTCACGATAGTAATAATCCAGAGTTTAATCAAGTTAAAATTACAAATATTAATGACTTGAAGAAGAAACCAGTAGAAGAAGAAAAGGAAGAAGAACCAGAACGTGAAAAGAATCAAATGAATGCAAGTTATCGTCTTCCTGGATTAGATTTATTAAATAAACCTAAGAAAATAGATAATAGTAGTGATAATGCTCAAGTAACGGATAATATA
Organism: Bacilli bacterium; assembly: GCA_017470045.1. The sequence continues at coordinate 2,532 of JAFUFG010000111.1, forward strand.
ACCGCTCTAGAACAAGTATTAAGAGACTTTGGAATTAATGCCAAAGTAGTAGAAGTCCATATAGGACCGGCAGTATCACAATACGAATTAGAAGTACAATCTGGTACAAGAGTTAATAAGATTACATCAATCAATCGTGAGATTGCTTTAGCTCTTGCCAAAAAAGATGTACGTATTGAAGCACCAATTCCTGGAAAGAAAACAGTAGGTATCGAATTTGCAAATGAAAAATCAAATCCAGTTTCTTTCTATGAAATTATGGCTAGTTCCGAAATTCAAAAATCCGAAAATAAATTATTAGTTCCATTAGGAAAAACTATTATGGGTGACATTCAAACATGTCCAATTAATAAGATGCCACACTTACTTATCGCAGGTACTACTGGTTCCGGTAAATCAGTATGTGTAAATGGTATCATTTGTTCCATTCTAATGCGTGCAAGACCAGATGAAGTAAAATTAATCATGGTAGACCCAAAAGTCGTTGAATTAAGTGTTTATAATGGTATTCCGCATCTAATGTGTCCGGTTGTAACAGATCCAAAACAAGCGAATATTGCATTACAAAAATCTGTTGCAGAAATGGAAAAACGTTATCGTATGTTTAGTAATACGACAACAAAGAATATTGAAGGTTATAACGAATACGTAGAAAAATATAATCAAGGAAAAGAAGAATCTGAAAAATTAGATAAGATGCCATATTTAGTTATTATTATCGACGAGTTATCAGACTTAATGATGGTAGCTGCAAAAGAAGTAGAAGATTCAATCCTTCGTATTACACAAAAAGCACGTGCTGCAGGAATTCACTTAATTGTTGCAACACAAAGACCATCTACAGAAGTCATTACTGGTTTAATTAAAGCAAATATTCCATCTCGTATTTCCTTTGCCGTAGGTTCTGGAATTGACTCTCGTACGATTCTAGATCAAATCGGCGCAGAAAAACTATTAGGAAAAGGAGATATGTTATATCTGCCAATTGGACAAAATAATCCGACCCGTACCCAAGGATCTTTCGTTAGTGATGAAGAAATTGGAAGATTAATTAAATTTACTTCTGAACAACAAGAAGGAGACTTATTCGATGAAGAATTCTTAAATCTTGAAAAATCCGATAAAGATAGTTCGAATAATGATTCCGGAGATGATGACGATGATTCTATTGGAGATCCAAATGCTGCATTATACGATCAAATCGTAGAATTCGTAATCAAGAAACAA
>JAFUFG010000112.1 GCA_017470045.1 Bacilli bacterium
AGTACAATATACATATAATTATGATTCAAATCATAGCAAAACAACAGATCCAACTAAAGTATGTTCTAAAACATGTTATGAAGCAGTAGATGTTGAATATGGTGCTCCTGAAGCAGCAGTTGCAGGTTTTGCAATTCAATATCAAGTAAAAATAACATCAAGAGTTAGATGTGAAGCTAAGATTGATATCGAAGCTCCAACACCACCAACTATTTGCCAACCACAACCAAGTTGTGTTCATAAGAGTGGTAAAGAGTTAACTCAAGGTGGACCAAATGAACAATTTGATGCTTGTATTCAAAAATGTGATGGTGGAAAATACTCACAAAAATGTAGTCAAGCTTGCTATAATGAAGTTTATAATACAAACTCAACAACAAAGAAAACCAATACATTAAATATTGGAACAGTTAAACAAATGAAAAATCAACATATACCATTAGATCAATTATCAAATGGATATTATGATAGAGATGCAGATGGAAATATTACATGGAATGCTTATAATGCAGACGAAGATGCTGAATATGCAAAATGGTATCTAGATCACAATGAATTAAAAGCAGGAGAAGATGTAAGAAATAATGGTAAATACTTCCACTTTGATGAAGGATTTAAGAAATCTTCAAACTGGACTTTCATCGATTTATGTGGTGCTAATTGTACACATATTAACTGTGCAGCAGATACTTATCTAGATCAAAGAAGAATTGAAGCAGATTATGTAGAAAACTTAAAGAGATATAATGCAGCAGTTACGGATTGTCAAGCAGCAGCAGTATGTTCAACTAAGAGTTCATACTATAGTATGGAAGCTGATGTAGAACAAATTGGTAAGAAAGGTGTACAAACTATTACTTATCCAAGTCAAGCTAAGAACAATGAAAAGAATAGATCTTGCTTAAAATCACTAAGCAAATCTGACATGGTACAAGCAACAAATGGAGCAGATTCAGTAATTACTTGCTACGATGGATGTTATAAGAGTACTGCACAAAGAAATAATTATTTATCAGAAATTACATTCCCAGGAACTTGGGTAAATAATAAATCTGGAGAAATCTCTTACTCAACAAAGAAGAGAGAAGACGGATGGCATTTCGTAGATGGTAAATTCTTTACACCATTAAATGCTAAGGCAGTAAATGCAGATTATTGGAGATATTATGTAGCTCTTCAATCATCAACAGTAAGTACGAAGAGTATAAATCAAGAAGTAGTTAGAAATGAATGTAGAGATTACACAACTTATGAAATGACAGAAGAAAATAAAGTAACAACGAAGAACAATGGACCAGAAAAATATAACATTCGTGCTAATATAACAGATTTCGGATATTTTGGATGGGACTTCAATGTTCAATGTTTCTATGCAATAGCAGAATATGAAACAAATACAATTAGTTCAAAAGATAAAAATAGCACACCACTTAAATGTTACCCAGAACCAAAGCCAGAGTGTACAGGTGATAAATGTAAAAGCCAAGAACCTTATGAAATAAGAACTGTTGCAAAAGAAGACTTATTCCCATCATCTGAAAAAGGTGGACAGGCAACAGCTGATACTTCTAAACCAGGAAGAATTACAGGATTCAACTGGTCAGATGGAGCAGAAATCATTTCAAAAGTTCAAGCAAATGAGCAAGGACAACCAGTAGTAATCAATAGAAACTATGTTAATAACCCATTAAAGGTATTAGGAGATATTCAATCAAGAGGTGTTGATATCTACGGTGATGGAGACAGTGATGATAAGACACCTGGAAACAACCCATACCTAGATTATTCATTCTACTTAACACCAAAGGCATTAAAAGAAATTAGAGACTTTGGAAAAGATGACGCAGGCAGTAATTACACAGATTTCACTGGAGAATTTAAAATTATCGGTGGAGTAAATGCTTACTATAGTTCATTAATTGAAAGATTAAATGGAATTAACGCAGTTAAGAAAGTTGGAGCACCAGGATGTAACAACGATAATGAAAGAGAACGTGTTTGCGTAGGTATTGATGCAAATCGATTCGGAAGCAAATAAAACAAAGATATTGAAAGGGAAGAGATAAAATGGGGAAATTAATCACTGGAATAAACCGATTAATCATTAATAAGACCACAGTAACAATAGGTGGACTTGTTCTAGCATTTGGAATATTGCTATTCAGCTATAATATGCGAGTAAAAAACTCCATTAATCCTGTAACTGTCCCTTATGCAAAAGATAATATTCTAGCAGGTACACAAATTACCAATAAAGATGTATGAACCATGGAGGTTCCTCCATCTATGCTAGAAGGAAATGTATTAAAAACAATCAGTAGTGTAATTGACCGTTATGCCAATGCAGATACAATGATTCCAAAAGGAAGTTTGTTCTATGCAAGAGCAGTAGTGGATAAAGAAGATTTACCTGCCAATATTATATTAGATTATCCAAAAGGATCCGTTCTATATAATATGTCAGTTGATACAGAAACAACTTATGGTAACTCTATTTATCCTGGCAATTTCATTGATATCTATATGAAAGTAGAAACAATGTCTGCTACAGGACAAGAACAAAGAGAAAATGGAAAAGAAAAGGTTATGTTAGGTAAATTATTGTCTAATGTAAAAGTAATTGCCGTACGTGATGCAGATGGTTATGCAGTTTTCGAAAATGGAAAAGAGGACAGAACACCTGCCATGGTTATCTTTGCAGTTCCAGAAGAATACTATATTCTATTAAAGAAAGCAGAATATTTAAGAACATATAGTGCAAAACTTATCCCTGTTCCTACCAATGAGAGTTTGAAAGAAAATCCAGGAGAAACAGATTTATCAAGTGAAACAATGAAAGAATGGATCAATAACGTTACGATTTGGACGGAAAAATAAAAGGGGTGATGGTTAGTGAATGGTAGTATATTTGATAAGTTAGACTTTGGACCTTTTAAGCCATTACTAGATGATGATGATATTACCGATATTTCTTACGATAATGGAGGACAAATATGGATTCGTTCTCTAACACAAGGTTCGATGAGAGTAGAGGTAGAAGGAGCAACTCCAGAGTTTGTTGAAAAATTAGCATTTCAATGTTCCAATGTAATGGGAACAACATTCAATAATGCAAAGCCATTTCTAGATGCAGAAAGTGCAGAATTACGTATGAACTTTGTACATCAATCCATTGCAACAAATGGAATCGCGTTGGTTATTCGTAAAACACCTGCTAAGATTCGTCTAGAAAAAGATAAATTATTAAGTGAAGATTACTTCACAGAAAGTATTCATGACTTTCTAATGAAGTGTGTAGAAGGACACTGTAATATCATGGTAGCCGGAGAAACTGGTTCAGGTAAAACAGAGTTTGTTAAATACTTAGCTTCTCACACAAGAGTAAATGAAAAAATAATAACAATAGAAGATACATTGGAATTACACTTAGATAAGATTTTCCCTCAAAGAGATATTGTATCAATGAAGACTAATAATGTTGCTAGCTATTCAGATGTATTGGTAACCTGTATGCGTCAGAATCCAAAATGGATTTTACTATCCGAAGTTCGTTCAGCAGAAGCTGTTTCTGCCGTACGTAACTCTATTTCATCAGGTCACAACATCTTATCAACAATCCATGCTGATAAAGCAGCAGCAATACCTTATCGTCTTTATTCTTTGATGGAAACCGATCTAGATGTAAACCAATTCTTAAATACGATTTATCGTTATGTACAAATTGGTGTTCATATTAAAGCATTCTATAGTAAAGAATATGGAAAATTCCATCGTGAAGTAGATGAAGTTACCGAGTTCTATGTAGATGATAACAATGAACCAATCGCTCATACTATATATCGTAAACAAATGGGTAAAGAAGAGATGGTTCGTCCAAGTGACCATCTAATTGAATATATAGAAAATCAAAATATTGATATTTCTAATATTATAAAAAACTTACCAACAAAGATGTCTGTTCAAGAG
>JAFUFG010000113.1 GCA_017470045.1 Bacilli bacterium
TAAAAAAAATCTATAAGAACCTAGATATTCGACCATTAAAAATCAGTCTATATGTAACAGGCTTAATCATACTATATGAATTATTATTAAGTTTCATGATTTTAGTATTCCAATTAACTCCAATCACAATATCCGAAATTCTATATAAGATTACCCATTCGATTCTTCTAAATATCTTATATGCAGAAGGAATACACTTTATCTTAAAAGTTTTACCAAAAAAATGGAAAAGAATAGATATTAATTAGAATATTTATTCTTTTTTTATCATATCCTTTAGTAAAGGAGAAAGACATGGAAGAAAGAATATTAAAAGAAAGACTTGTACTAAAGAAAAGCGTAAGAAGATTTATTACCCAATCTCTATTAACTATTATCGTAACATTAATCTTATTAATAGGAATAAAACAAAATCCTTCTCTAAAAGCTATGATTCATAATAAGGTATATGAGGAGAATATTCCGTTTATGAAAATAAAAGATCAATACGAATCGTTATTCGGAAACTACTTATCAGTAGATAAAATAAGTTCGATAGAAAAACCAGTATTTCAAGAGAAAATTCAATATACATCTCTTAAGAAACAAAAGAATGGGGTAGTATTAGAAGTAGAAGAAAATTATCTTGTCCCATCCATTAAAGATGGAGTTGTAGTATATATTGGAGAAAAAGAAGAATATGGAAAATGTATCATTTTAGAACAAACAGATGGAGTTGATGTCATCTATGGAAATTTAAAAGAGATAAATGTGAATATGTATGATTATATTGATCAAGGAAAATTACTTGGAGTAGCAGAAAAAGAATTATACATGGAATTTCAAAGAGAAGGTAAAACGGTGGAATATCAAAAATATCTTTAAGATTCATAAACTCACATACTTGTTTATTGGAATCAGTATCTTAACTGCCTCATTTCATTTACTAGTATTTCTAACAGTCTTATTAGTAATTCATGAAATGGGGCATTTTCTAACGGCAAAACTCTTTGGATTAGAAGTAGATTGTATTGAAATCTATCCATATGGAGGAATATCGAAATGTAACATTCCTCTCAATTATTCGATTCCCAAAGAAATGATCATTCTAATAAATGGACCATTATTTCAGCAATTCGCATTTTTATTATTAATTCGATTATTTCCATACTACGCATCAACAATTCGAATCTACCATTACGCTATGTTACTTTTTAATCTACTACCTATCATTCCATTAGATGGAGGAAAACTTCTACATTTAATCATTCAATACTGTAAACCATATAAAAAGTCATACGAAATAATGATTCGAATTAGTTACTTAACAATACTTTTTTTAGGAGTTCTTTATTTTAAAGAAATTCGGATTAATCAAATCATCGTAATTCTATTTTTAATATGGAAAGTAGAATTAGAAAGAAAAAAGAAAAACTATATTTATGAAAAATTTTTATTAGAACGATATATTCATCCAAAAAAATATAAGCAAAGTACTATTATAAAAAGCAAAGATCTTTTTTATAAAAGAAAGCGTCATTTATTAAAAATAGGTGATAAATATACCTTAGAATGCGACTATTTAAAGGAAAAGTACGAGAAAAAGTAAAAAAAATAAGAAAAATCGTTGACATTAAAAAAATATTAGTGCTATAATCTATTTGTCTTCTGTGAAAAAGACATAGATTTATGGGGCATTAGCTCAGCTGGGAGAGCGCCACGTTTGCACCGTGGAGGTCAGCGGTTCGATCCCGCTATGCTCCACCATAATGAAATTAACGTTGAGAAATCAACGTTTTTATTTTGCTTTTTTTCAATTAAACGATATTTTACTTAGAAAGACACCTTTTCGGTGTTTTTTTCGATTGGATTTTTTTTATCTATGATATAATGACTATAGTAAAAGTAGGTGAAAAGATGAAGATAAGTGAAATTATATTAATCCTAGTTTCTGTATTACCAGCAATCATTATTGGGTTTTATTCCTATAAGATAGATAAAAGAAAGGAACCTATCCCATTATTAGCTTTATTATTCTGTATGGGAGTAAGTTCCGCATTATTAGTATTAGGAGTTAGTTATGTTATAGAAATCCCATTAACATTCTTAGCGAAATCAACAGAAACGATGAACTTTCTAGAATTGTTCTTAAAAGTATTTGTAGAGATTGCATTTATTGAGGAAATCTGTAAATGGTTAATCATATACTTTGTGGGATACAAAAATAAGGAATTTGATGAATCCTATGACATTATTCTATATTCCGTATTCGTTGCATTAGGATTTGCAACATTTGAAAATTTAATCTATGTTATTGATGCAAATTCGGTTAATTTGGCTTTTCAAAGAGGTTTACTAGCAATACCAGGACATGTGTCTTATGCAATTTTCATGAGTTATTATTTATCCGTTGCAAAGATTCATCGTTTAAAAAGAGATAATCTAGAATTTATGTCTCTAGTAAAGAGTATTTTAATACCAGTAGTATTCCACGGAATCTATGATTTCTGTGTGTTTACAAACAATATACTATTTACTATTTTATTCTATATATTTGTAATAATTCTATTTGTATTAGCATTCTTAAAACTAAGAGAATTATCAAAGAATAACGCTGATATGAAGCAGATTAAGAGAGTCATTTAAGAAGACAAGTTAACCTTGTCTTTTTTAGTTAAAACCATTATAATGGGAATAGTGGTGATTAAGGGAATGAAAGTTTTATTATATACAGAAGGTGAGAAACTATTCTCTAAGAGCGGACTTGGGAAAGCAATTAAACATCAAATGAAAGCACTAGAGTCTGCTGGAATAGAATATACAACTTCCTCATCAGATGATTATGATATTGTACATATAAATTACTATGGGCCTAACTCTTACGCCTTAGCAAAAATCGCAAGAAAAAAGGGAAAAAAGATTGTCTACCACGCTCATAGTACCGAAGAAGATTTTAAGAATGGATTTATCTTTTGTAATCAGATATCTCCAGCTTTTAAAAAATGGATTACAACTTGTTATAGTTTAGGAGATGTGATTATTACTCCGACTCCATATTCGAAACGATTATTAGAAGGATATGGAATTGAAAAGGAAATATTCGCAGTATCCAATGGAATTGAATTAGAACAATTCAAATGTGATAAAAATGCTGGAAGAGAATTCCGTGAAGCATATGGTTATTCCGAAAAAGATAAAATTATCGTAGGAATTGGATTATATATCGAACGAAAAGGAATTGTTGATTTTGTAGAACTTGCTAAGAGAATGTCAGAATATAAATTTATTTGGTTTGGATACAGTCCGCTTACAGCAGCAACATCAAAAGTAAGACATGCCGTTCACACAAAATTAGATAATCTATGTTTTGCTGGATATGTAGAATCCGATATGATTAAAAAAGCATTAAACGGCTGCGACATTTATCTATTTCCAACTTATGAAGAAACAGAGGGAATTCCAATTATAGAAGCATGTGCTTGTAAAACAACTGCTGTAGTACGAGATATTCCAATATTCGAAGATTGGCTAGAAGATGGAATACATGTATATAAAGCAAAAGATGTCGATGGTTTCGAAGATAAAATTCGTCAAATTCTAGAAGGAAAACTTCCTCCCCTTGGCGAAAAAGCATACGAAGTAGCAGAACAAAGAGATATCAAAATTGTTGGACAACAACTAAAACGAATTTATGAAAAGGTATTAGAAAAAGACTCGTAAATAGAGTCTTTTTTTATTTATATCGATAAGTCATTTCTCTTTCATTTGATACGTTTAATAGAATTCCTACAATCAACATATACGAAAGTAAACTAGATCCACCATAAGATACGAATGGTAAAGTAATACCGGTAATAGGTAATAAACCAACTGTCATACCAATATTTTGGATTTGTTGGAATAATAGCATTCCAATAATACCTGCAATCAAATAATGATTAATATCATTCATTCTCTTTCTAGCTAGTAAAATAATTTGAAAATCAAGATAACAAATAATTGCGAATAAAACGAGTACTCCAAAGAATCCAAAGTTTGAAGCATATACGGCAAAGATAAAGTCTGTAGATGCTTCTGGAAAGTAAATTGGAGTATTATTAAATCCGTGTCCAAAGAATCCAGCGGAACCAATGGCTGCTAAAGCATTTTCTAGTTGTAATCCAGAACCACTTTGCCAATCAAAGATTCTTTCCAAACGATAATAAATAGAACTACCAAATATAGCGATGAATGTTTTTTCTTGATAAAAATACAACCATAGAATTCCGCTAAGTAGAATAGCTCCAACTAGGA
>JAFUFG010000114.1 GCA_017470045.1 Bacilli bacterium
CATGTTCTTCAGCAGCTTCTACAGTACGAATCGCATGACGAGAATCCATTCTTTCAATTAAAGCAGCTTTTCCAGGATCATTACTATTTTTAACTGCATCATAACAAGCTTTATCCAAACTTACTGGATCAAAAGATGCAAAGATTCCAAGATCTGCCATTTCTGGATCATCTGGATTAGAATCACAATCACAGTCAACACTTAAGTTATTCGCAACACTGATATAACAAATATTTTCTCTTCCAACATAATCAATAACTCCACGACAAGCATCAGCCATAGATTCTAAGAAATCATCTTGTTTTGGTAAATTTCCCCAAGTATCTGCTTGATCTGTTGTTCTACCAGCACTATGAATATTAAGTTTTCCTTTTGTAGAAGCAACTCCAATACTCATATTCTTAAGGGCTCCACCAAATCCACCCATCGCATGTCCTTTAAAATGAGATAACATTAAAATAGAATCATAATTTTTTAAATGATCTCCTACAATATCTTTATCCAAATGGAAACCACCATATACTGGAATTTCCATTTCTCCAAATTCATCCATAATATCACATGGAGCAATTGCTTTAAAACCATGATCTTCTATTGCTTTCCAATGTTCCTTTGGATCTTGTCTTTTTCCACCATAAGCAGTACAACATTCAATAATCGTACCATGTAATTTGGTAACTAAAGGTTCAATTAATTTCGGATCTAAGAAATTATGTCCGCCTGGTTCCCCAGTAGAAATCTTAACTCCTACTCTACCATCTAAATCAGCACCCATAGCTTCATAAATTTTTAATAATCCATTACTAGAAATATCTTTCGTAAACCATACTTTACTCATAAATAATCCCTCCTACAATTATTATAGCAAAAAAAATAGATTATAAAAATAATCTATTTTGAACTCTTCTTTTTAGTAGTCTTTTTTGTTTTTTTCTTTTTAGTTGTGTTTATATTTGACCTTTTTTCAAGTTCTTCTATCAATCCATCAAATACAATATCCGGTAATTCCTCCCTTTTCTGTATCAAAGACGGAACTTCTATAGAATTAATTTCTTCTTGTTCATACTGAGTTAAAACTACATTTCTTATTTTTTTCTTTTTGTATCGTCGAAAAAGTAAAATTAGAATACCAATAAGAAAGTAGCAAATGGCAGTATAATTATATATCTTAAATACTCTTAAAACCATCATACGAATAGATTTAGAAAATGTTAAACTAAACATCGTAAAACTACGAATTCCAGTACGATTTGAAACATAATAAATACCAAATAGAATTAACATACCAGTTGTAAATAATGGAACAGATAATATTTGGGAAAGATATTTTCTACGGAAAATCATCCACAAAAGAATAATACCACCTAATAAATAACAACCAGCATCAACAAAAGGTTTTCCAAATTGAATTAGTTTTCCTAATTTTGAAATATGATTTAGCATCTGAAATTCGCCTTCATAGATTTTCATTACACTCTTAACAAATTCATCTAACCCCTTTTGATCATTCGAAGTAAAATGTTGTTCTTCTAAATCTTTTTGAATATTATCTCGTAATCTTTTTTCAATATCAGAATGATCAAATTTGAGACGATAATCTGAATAAACAATATCGAATGCTCTCTCAGTAGATTTCTTAATATCATTAGAAGTAAACATCGTATCAATTACTTCCGAACGAATACCAGAGGAAATCATACTATGTTTCATTTCTTTTTTTAAAGAATCTTCCACTTCTTTGTAATGAGATTCTGGAATACAAGAAATCATAAAACTACGATGAAATACAGTAATTCTTGCTAAACATAACCCCGTAAAAAGAAAGAAGATAAAAGATATAAAAAACAACTCAACATAATGAGTAATTAATTTTAATTTATTCACTTTTATCACCTACTAACCTTGCATAAGCAATAAAGCGTTCATTTACATACCACACATTATCTACAGGATAACAAGTATAAAGCATCAAGATTTCCTCTTGATCTTGAATCGGAAAAGCTTCACGATCACGATAATCTCGAATATCCGTATAATAGACTTCATAATCAAAATTACCGTATATCGTTTCAATACGAATTCGATCTCCCTTTTGAATTTGTGGTAGTGTGTAGAATAGTCCATGGCTATTGTGAGCAGCTAGAATAATACTAGCTCCTTCTCCAGGAAACCAGCTACCAGCATAGTGTCCCGCACCATCTACTAATTGTTCCGTGTCATCTCCGTGATAGATAGGTAAATCAACTGATATACTTGGTATTTTTAATCTACCAAATACAGTTCCCCAACTAGGTTGAACAGTAAGTCTTTTAGAAACTTTATCAAAAGATACATTTTCATTAGAACCATAATCTAATCCCAATGAAACTGTATTAATCATGGATAATCCCTTATCAATCGTCTTTCCAAATACAATAAGGGTTATCAAAACAGCTAAGGATGAAAAGAAAAAAGCAATAATTAAATGCTTAATTATTGCCTTAATCTTCACCATTATACTAAGCTTTTCTAACTCTGAAAACAAGTAGAGTTGCTCCTAAAGCAGTAATGATACCAGCAATATAAAGTAAACTTGCTGATCCAGTATTAGTAGCAATATTAGTTCCTGCTACTACAAAAGTTTCATTAGGTTTGTTGTATTTGCTAACTTGTAATTTACCATTTGATAAAACAGTAGCTTTAACACCTGTATTTGCACTTACTCTTGATACAGCAGCCTTGATTTCAGCAGCACATTTTTGTTCAAATTCTGATGCAGATTTAACACCATTATTTTGAGCAACGTTTCTTAAGTAATCAAGTTGGTCTGCGATGTATTGGCAATCTTCTGAAGAAATTTCGAATGCATCTAAATAATCTTCAAATTGTTTAATATACTCAGCTGGAACAGTTACTGTAGTTCCACCAACAGTATAAGAAGATTTTACATGCGTTCTTAATTCAGCCTCAGTCATTGCGCTTACATTAGTAACACTCATGAATGCTACAGCAACAAGTACTAAAATACCAAATAAACTCTTTTTCATACCTTCTCCTCCTTCAATGACAATTTCTATTCTACAATACAATATTTCAAAAAAACAAGTTATTTCAGGATATTTCCAATATTACAAAATCCAAAAATTATCCTCATCTTTTTGATTAAACTATTGCACTATTTCCTATTTTAAAGGATTTTGAAAATAAATCAATGTTATTTACAAATTTTTTCAATTAAATTTTGATATTGTTCAATCGTTTTTGTATAACTTTCAATTGAAATATGCTCATTTATCTCATGTGGAGTTTCTGGTCCAGGTCCTAAAATCATACGTTTCGAATGAGAGACAAAAGAAGCTTCC